>NZ_JBLYPL010000020.1:0-99267 GCF_051851855.1 Rahnella sp. ATs2
GAGTGTGTAAGTCCCATTTGATAATGTCACTTTGGAGATGCGGAGATTTCCCGAAATCCCGGTAGATAAAGTCCTGACTATACTTACCCAATCCGACTCCGATGCGTTTTCCGGATTGTCGTATCCGTTTAGTCCGCGCTGTTATCTGGAGCCATGAGCATGACGGAAATCGGATTTGCTTTGATGGTGTTTACCCTGCTGCTGGCCGCCACAATGGTCGGAATGATTGTCAGGCCATTATTGCCTGAAGAACATAAGGCGCATGAAACCGTGCAACTGATGCAGCTGGTCATTGGTATGCTGCTGACGTTCGCCGCGCTGGTTCTCAGTCTGATGACGGCGTCCGCGAAAAGCAACTTCGATACACTGACCAATGATTTTCGCAATTACGCCGCCGATCTCATTCAGCTCGATGTCACGCTACGCGATTATGGCCCGGAGACTGACAGCGCACGTTTAAACCTTCGGCTTTACACGGCGGCTGCCATTGCCAGTACCTGGCCCGCCGACGCAAAACCAGCTGACACTGCTGTGCAGAAAACAGCACGGCCTGAAAATATACAGGACCGGTTAGAGGATTATCGTCTTGGCGAAATGCTAAATTCAACTCAGCGTCAAGTGCGCGAGTTACCGGCGCAGGACCCGTTGCAGAAAAGAGTCATGGAAGTGGCACTCAGTCAGTTTGACCGGCTGATCCAGGCTCGCTGGAAGCTGATTGAAGTCTCGCACAGCTCTATGTCACAGCCCTTTTTTGCCATGCTAACGTTCTGGCTGATGATCATCTTTCTAAGCTTTGGTCTGATTGCCCCGCGTAATGCGCTGGCGATTGTCACCATCACCCTTGGCGCGCTGTCCATCGCTTCCGCTATTTACGTGATTGTCGATCTGGATTCACCTTTTACCGGTCCGATCATGATTTCCAGCCAACCCATGCAGGAAGCTTTGCAGCATTTAAGCCGCTGAAAATCAGATTTTTTCCTGATTAACCCGTTCGGACAGTTCCTGATGGCTTTCTTTCCTTTCGCTGTAGCGGTCGTGTGCGCAAAAAGCTCGACAACACATCGCCCACTTCTTGTTAAAACATGTATTCACATTCACCATAGTGAATGTGTTTCAGCTTTTCATGTTTGCCATCGCCAGATAAGCGGTCACTGCATTTCCCGGCTCCTGCATCCGGCTGATCATGACCAGATTCGCCGTGAGTTCTTGCGCTTTAAGGCTGCGGTAAACGAGTCCGGGAATATTCACCTGTTGCAGGGGCGCGGGGATCAGCGCCAGCCCTAACCCGGCGGCGGCGATCGCCAGCACGCTCAGCGTGCTGTTTGAACGGTGCGCCACGTTAAATCCTTCTCCCAGTTTTTGCGCCAGCAAAACAGTCAGATTTTCGTGGGTATCGTGCGCGTCGTACAGTACCAGCGGCTCTCCGGCGAGCATTTCAACGGTCAGTTGCGGATGCGAGACTAAGGGATGATCGTCGCACAGCGCTATCATCATTTCCCAGTTTCCCGCCTCCTGCACCCTGATTTGCGGATCAGAAGTCGTGCTGTTATCCGGGGTGTAACCGATATCGATTCTTCCCGCGAGGATCGCTTCCACCTGCTGCAGGGGGGAGATTTCCTGAATAATAACTTCCGCGTTCGGATGGGTTTTACGGAACCTGCGCAAATCAGCAATCATTTTGCCGCTGAAAATGGCGTTACCGGCAAAGCCTACCCGCACCCGCCCTGTCTCACCACGCATCGCCCGTTCTACCGCGAGTCGTGTATGTTCCACCTGTTCCAGCGTCAGCCTGGCTTCGGTCAGGAGAAGTATTCCCGCTTCGGTGAGCTCGACACGACGGCTGGTGCGGATAAACAGCGGACCGCCCAGCTCGGTTTCCAGTGCTTTAATCTGCATACTCAGTGCGGGCTGCACGATGTTGAGTCGCTCTGCGGCACGGCCAAAATGCCCTTCTTCTGCAACGGCCACAAAATAACGTAAGTGCCGGAGATCCATTGTCGCCTCATTCATCATTAAAAATGATTGTTCAGTCAAATCTATATATTTGAGTTTAACCCGATCCCTGTCCAAACTGAACACATCAACGTAAAGGGAACCCAACAATGCAAACTCAACAACTGCAAGATCGTCAGGCTTTGAACGACCTGATGAATGGCTGGATGCACCGCGACCTGGGCGAATGGGAACAATTGCGTAATCTGTTCCATGCGGACGGCACGATTGAAATCACCTGGTATGAAGGACTGGCGAGCGGTTTTGTCGATGGTTCCATGCGCATGGGCGCTTCGGATTTACGCACGAAACATATGATTGGCTCACCCGTCGTGACCTTTAACGACCGTGGTGACAAAGCAATTCTTGAAACCAATGCGATGATCATCGCAGAAAACGTAAAACTGAATATCGGCTGCGAATGCCACAACCGTTTCTATGATCTGGCAGAAAAACGAGATGGCGTTTGGAAGTTGTTCCATCGTCAGAGCGTCTACGATATGGGCACGTTCACCTTCCCGCTGGGACCGGTTGACATTGACTCAAGCATTGCCGCCAAATATCCGCGCGAATATGCCGCGCTGGCTTACCTGCTGGAGCAAAGTGGTTTCCCGCTCGGCCGCGTATTTGCGACCCGTGGCAGTGAACTTGAAGCGAAAATGAAAGTTGACGCTAAAAAGTGGCTGGCGGTCTGATCGCCGTGCCGGTCTTTGCCGGATGACATCATTTTGAGGGGAGGCAAATTGCCTCCCTTTTCTTTTATACCTTCTATGCTTTCACCAGCGCACGTGTTTTATCAAGCAGGAACGGGCGCAGATAACCCACGGTGTTCGACAGCAAAATCACATCGTCAGAAACCTGAATGTTCAGTACGTCCGCCAGATATTTTTTGCGCGCCACCATCCGTTGCCAGACCTGCGGATACTGACTTTCCAGTTCGCGGCGCAACGCTTCATCCACCAGCGCAACGGTATCTTCAATGCTGCTGCCTCCGTAACCCGGCAGCGAGGGAATAATATCTATCTGGAACAGCATTCCGCTCGCCAGCGGCACGTTAGAATCCGGATAAACCGGTGAGCACAGCCATTCCTCATCGGCCACCAGATGCCCCGGATTGAGATGCCAGTTCCAGGTTTTCTGCTCAAGCGTTTTTTCCACCAGGCGGTATACATCGCCACCGCGCATACCGATATGCAGATTCTCCAGCCAGGTGACCACCGTATGATAATAAGGGATCGCCAGACGCGGCAGCCAGTCAGCGACGTCCTGCGGCAACTCTTCCTCACTGGCAACGACGTACGCGGCACGACTCGATAATCCCCCTTTATAGCCGACGGTCAGTGAAAATTTATCACCGTGACGGATGATTTTGTCCGAGGGATAAAGATTCGCATGAGCAAACCGGTCGCCGGTCGCGGCGATTATGATGACATTGTTTTGCTGACCGTCGCCTGCCAGCAACTGACCGATTTCCTTCTCAGATTTACCGGGAGCAATCGCGTCCAGTGCGGCCATCAGGCTGGATGACGCCAGATTTGCGCCGTACTCATAAAATGCAACTTCATTGGCATTATTAATGCACCGTGCGCCATTTTCCGGCGCGATAAACAGGCCGGTGGCATTCACCACATTCTCTTTTCCACCGGCAGCACTGCGCACCGCATCCAGAATAAACGCCGGTACATCAAAGCTGTATGGATCGGTTTGCGGATCGATACGGAACAATTTCCAGCCCGCGACGCCGGTGGTTTGTGACGCTGTCACGCCCGCCATTGCCAGCAGATTTTGCAGCGGCTGATGATGTTTCATCGGCTGATTGGGCAGGGAAAACACCGGCGCGTGCAGACAGGCTCCTCCGTTGCGGGCATGCGGCACCAGTTTGAGATTCTCGTTACCCATTATGTAGGTCAGTTCGCCGTCACTGCTTACCACCAGCAAAGCTTCTTCAAAACGCGGGATAAAACCAGAAAGGTATTCGAAATTGCCGCCGTGTTCTTTATCGGCGTAAATCACCAGCGAAGATAAGCCTTGTTGCTGCATGGCGCTCAGAACGCTGTTCAGCCGGGCTTTCATGGTTTCATCCGACAACACCGGCGTGGGCACCTGAGGGTAAGTGACCGGTGCCGGGACAGTGGCCAGTGTGTAGGCAGTATCAGAATTCATTGCGTTTCCTTATGCGTCAGAAATCATTATCAGGAGTCAGATTCAGAAATGTTGGGTTCATAAATAACGTAGCCCGCCACGCCGCCCTTCCCGCCGTCTTTCGGATGGTTGATGCCATCACTGACCGGGATCGGAGAGAAATCGAAGGGCGATACGCCTTCGATGCAGGCGACATTGACGCCATAAAATTCGGGATTGGAGCGACGCTGATGGAAGGTATAAATACCGCAGACCGAACAGAAGAAATGCGCGGCCTCACCGCTGTTAAAGCGATATTCCGTCAGCTTATCCTTGCCTTGCGTGATTTCAATTTCACCGGCAGTGGCGACGACCGCGCCGCGCATACGGCAAAATGAACAGTTGCAGCGCAGCACGCCGTTAAAACCGTCGGTCAGTGCGACCTTAAACGTGACGGCACCACAATGGCATTGAGCGGACAATTTATCTGGCATAGCAATCTCCCTGTGTCGGATGAACAGACGGATAGGCGGAGAAAATGTTGTACCAAATTTCGCCGCGCATTACAGCTTTACCTTAAAAAGCCCATTTTTTAGCCGTAAAACATTCATGCCCGGTATGAATTTCTCGTTTTGAGATCTCATACCAACTTTCTGTCACCTATTTTGTTTTACTACCCAATGTTAGGAAATGTTACGGAAATGATTCCGTAATGAAAATAAAATAGCTGCACGTAAGGAAGCTAACATGAAAAGACTCACCACTTTTTGCCTCGCGGGACTTGTTTCATTTAATGCGTTTGCCCTGACCGGCAACGATGCCACCACCAAACCGGATCTCTACTATTTAAAAAATGACCAGGCCATCAACAGCCTGACTTTACTGCCACCGCCACCGGCTGTGGGCAGCATTGCGTTCCTCAATGACCAGGCGATGTATGAGCAAGGCCGTCTGCTGCGTTCAACCGAGCGCGGCAAGCAGGCTGCTGAAGATGCAAACCTGAGTGGAGGCGGTGTGGCGAATGCCTTCTCCGGTGCGTTTGGATCACCGATTACCGCCAAAGACACGCCGGAACTGCACAAACTGCTGACCAATATGATTGAAGATGCCGGGGATCTGGCGACGCGTGGCGCGAAAGAGAAGTACATGCGTATCCGTCCGTTTGCCTTCTACGGCGTCCCGACGTGTAACACCACCGAACAGGATAAGCTTTCGAAGAACGGCTCTTATCCTTCAGGTCATACGTCAATTGGCTGGGCAACGGCGTTAGTGCTGACTGAAATCAACCCGCAACGTCAGGATCAGATCCTGCAGCGCGGTTATGATTTAGGCCAGAGCCGTGTGATTTGCGGATACCACTGGCAGAGTGATGTTGATGCAGCGCGTATCGTCGGTTCTGCGGTTGTAGCAACGCTGCACACCAACGACGCTTTCCAGCAACAACTGAAGAAAGCTAAAGAAGAGTTCGCGAAACAACACAAATAAGCGTCTTTCAGAAAATTTTTATTTTCAAATATCGCTTATAAAAAACAAAAAAACCGGCCTGATAAGCCGGTTTTTTTACGGAGAGCAAAAAGCGATTCAGGCCGCTTTAACAGCACGCGTCTTTTTAGGGGCTGGCGCTGCTGCGGTTTCTTCAGTCGTTTCTTCCGCTGCTTCTTCTGTTTCAGCTTCAGTCACTGCCGGTTCTTCAGTCTGCGCGACAGGTTCTTTTGCAGTTTCTTCTTCCGGCAGCTTGCTGGTGCGCAGGATGTGCTGAACGGTATCTTTTTGCTCAGCCAGGCGAAGGGCAATGTTTTCTGCCAGCGATTCATCGATCTCAAGTTCGCTCTGCAACAACCAGTCAGTAAAAGCATCTGCCATATCGAGCATTTTGTCGTAAGCGTCCGCTTCTTTCTTATTGGCAAATGTCATTTTTTCTTCACCTTTTCTGACGACAACAAACTTTGTTTCAACAGCCATGATTCGCTCCTTATACTGTAATTATATACAGCATACCAATAATCAATGCAGGATACATCATCCAGCCTGTTTTTTATAGTGCGGCGCAGGCGTGAATTTCTTCCAGATAACCGCTAAGGTAGAAAATAACCCGTTTTATAACGTACTTGTGAGGATTCCGTGACAAACGTGAAAGAAGTCTGCAACTGGAGCAAAGACGCCTACCGGATAACCACCGACATCAGCCAGCTGGATATTCCTGCAGTCCACGCCTATCTGACCCGCTCGAGCTGGGCGCCGGGAATTGACGAGCAAACGGTGCGCGATGGCGCGGAAAACAGCCTCAATTTTAGCTTGTTCGACGGTGAAAAACAGATTGGTTACGCCCGCTTTATCACTGATTACGCCACCTTTGCCTATCTGTGCGATGTGTATGTGCTGGAGGAATATCAGGGGAAAAATCTGGGAGCATGGCTGATTGAATGTGTTCAGTCGCATCCGGTCACCGCCCGGCTGCGCAGGATGGCATTGTTTACCTCAACAGCCCCCTGGCTGTATGAGAAGTTTGGCTATACGCCGGTGAACGAGCCCAATTACACCTGGGTGATCACCCGTCCGGGGCTTTATCTGAAGAAAGACTGATTAAGGCTAGTGAAGGATTCGAGGGTTTTAGCCAGCATCCGTCATTTCAGTCACCATCCGCACAAAATTATCGCGGATTAAATCCTCCCTGCGCGGATCCCATGCGATCCCTACCTGCCAGCGGGTGGCTTTGCCACTCAGCGGCAGCGTCTTCAGTCCTGGCGGCGCAATATGCATGACACTTTTGGGCAGCAGCGCGACACCGACACCGGCGGCGACCAGCGCGACAATCGTCTGGATATCTTCGGACTGCTGCACGGAAGCTGTGTACAGCTGGTTTTCATCCAGAAAGCGGTCGGTTTGCGCGTTCAACCCGCGCCCGCGATCGGGATATAAACGCAGCAGCGGTTTCTGTTTCAGCCACCCAGCCACCGTCGTTCCATCGTCAGCGGGCACCACACACACCAGTTGATCTTCAAACAAGGCGTGATAACTCAACGGTGCAGCCGGTGGCACGCGCACAAATCCAGTCTGTAATTCCCCGCTTTGCAGCATGTCGTATTGCACGGCAGAAGGCAGATCTTCCAGCGTGATATCCACACCGGGATATGCTGCCCTGAATCTGGCGATGCATTGCGGCGCAAAGGTAAAACTCGACAGGCCAAATCCCGCAGCCAGTAGCCCCTCTCCGCCCTTTTCCACCTGACCGGCGTGCTGCATAAAGGCCGTCATTTGGCGCAGCACTTTCTCCGCTTCGGGTAAAAGCCGTCGCCCTCCCGGCGTGAGCGTGGTGCCATGGCGTCCGCGATCAAACAGCGTCACATTAAGCCGGGATTCCAGCAAACTGATCTGCTTGGTCAGTGCCGGTTGCGAGATGGAAAGAGTATCAGCCGCCTCCGCATAATTCCCTGCATGCGCGAGCGTGACGAAAGCTTTAAGCAAACGCGTATTCATTTTGCATTCCATTTGGTTATCAGAAACAGAAAATACTTCATTATAAAGTTATCAGTCGCATTGCTTTAATACCAGCGTGAACCCTAAACATTAACGCTTACGGAGAATGACAATGTCGGCATCAATTAAAACGGCGGTAGTTCAGTTTCAGCATCAGGCCGGAAACAAAAAATATAATCTGATGATGATGGAGGGTTTTATCCAGCAGGCGGCGATTAACGGCGTACAAATTCTGGCGTTCCCGGAAATGTGTATCACCGGCTACTGGCATGTGCCGAAACTGGATAACGACGGTGTGGCGGCGCTGGCCGAATCCGTCGAAACTGGTTCGTCTGTGCGCCTTATCCGTAAACTGGCCGTTAAACATCAGATGCTGATTGGTGCCGGTTTTATTGAACGCGGAGATGACGGTCGTCTGTATAACGCCTATGCCGCCTGTATGCCGGACGGTTCAGTGCATACGCACCGCAAAATGCACGCCTTTGAACATCCTTCCATCAGTTGCGGCGATACCTATACCGTGTTTGATACGCCCTGGGGCGTGAAGGTCGGTATCCTTATCTGCTGGGATAACAATCTGGTGGAAAACGTCCGTGCAACGGCACTGCTGGGGGCAGATATTTTACTGGCACCGCATCAGACCGGTGGCACAAATTCCCGCAGCCCGCACGGCATGAAGCCCATTGCGCTGGAATTATGGCAGCAGCGCGCCACACGACCGGAGGAAATTACCGCAGCCTTTAAAGGTGCCAGTGGCCGTGAGTGGCTGATGCGCTGGCTGCCGTCGCGGGCGCACGATAACGGCATGTTTATTTTGTTCAGCAATGGCGTGGGTGCAGACGATGATGAAGTCCGCACAGGGAACGCGATGATTATCGACCCATACGGCCGCATCGTCGAAGAAACCTGGGCGGCGGCAGACGCGATGGTAAGTGCAGAACTGGATCTTTCGCTTATTCCGATGAGTACTGGCAGGCGCTGGATAGCAGGCCGCCGTCCCGATCTCTACCGCATTCTGACGGAGCGTCAGGGCTATGAGCGTGATGCCATTACGGCGCGTTTTTCCGAAGAATTGCCAGGAATGAAAACACGCTAAAATCGGTGTTCGGCGTACAGGGAAACCGGATCATAAGATTGCCGGCTCAATTGCACCTTGCTGTATTTCCCGCAGCAAGGCTTTGCTCTATCATGATGCTTTCATTGATCCTTTTGCTCAGCGAGACTTTATTTTGCGCATCCTTCCTTTCGGTTCCCGTATTTTCATGACTTTACTGACTGGCCTGCTTTTGTGCTTGCCGGGTTTGAAAGTTGGTGCCGCGCAGGCGGCTGAGATGGCGTCTCCGGCAGATATAGTGGTTGCCTTCCAGACAGATTATCTGCGCTGGAATAACCAGACCGTGGCAGCGAAAGCGGATCATACGCCCGCTGATAACATAGCGATGGCAGAGAAAACCTACCTCGAGATGCTGAAGAAATACACCCTGCCCGATTTTGTCGGCGAACCTGTCGCTTACAGCTCTGAACCGTTGCACGATCCGGCTAAAGAGAAAATCGTGTCGGTGAAAACCCAAGGTGGCGCGGCGGTAGTGACGACGACGTTCCCGCAGCAATATTACACGCCGACGTATGAGTACCGTCTGATGTATCAGCAGCACCGCTGGTATCTGACCGCCGTGGATCTGGTGGATGATGACGGTAAATATCCCAGCCTTTAACAGATATTTCAGGCCAGCACTGAGCCCACCAGATAAAACATCACCATGCTGGTGACCAGCGTTTCGCCAACCATTAAACCGCTGATGTACAGAAAACCCTGCTCCACCAGACCTTCGAAAACTGGCTGGTGAAGCAGGGTCAGAGTGGTGATGTGGTTGCGGATCAGTCGTAGTTTTCGCCGTACAAACCAATCAGGCGGCGGACGACGCCGTTGGTCCAGCCGAAGCCGTCCTGAAGCGGGTATTCCCCGCCGCCACCTTCGCGCGACGCATTGCCGGAAATGTGATATTTCTCGATAAGCTTATGATGCTGCTGGTAAAACTGATTTACCGTTTTCAGCCAGCTGCGGGCAATCTGGTCGCCGAGTGCGTCATTGCCATACAGTTTGAAGCCCTGAATTGCCATCCATTGCAGCGGCGCCCAGCCGTTAGGTTTATCCCACTGTTCGCCGGTTTCGTATTCCGTGGTCATCAGTCCGCCGGAGGTCAGCAGGCGCGTCTGCACGGCGTCAGCAATACTAACGGCCTGATGATGCGTGGCCAGACCGACGTACAACGGCACCACGCTGGCGGCTGAGAACAGTGCCAGCTGCTGACGGTGCCAGTCGTAATCGCGGAAGCACCCTTCTGTCTCATCCCACAAATAGCGGTTGATGGCTTCGCGGCGGGTTTCAGCTTTCTGGCGGAACTCCGCTTCGGTCGCCCGGTCGCTATTGTGGCCGGAAATATTGGCGATGGCGCTTTCCAGTTTGAATAAAAAAGCGTTCAGGTCGATTGGAATAAACTGCGTGGTGCGGATACTGGCCAGCCGGTGACCATCACGCAGCCAGCGCGAGGAATAATCCCAGCCTGATTCCGCACCGGCACGCAGATCGCGGTAAACTTCGTTAGCCGGACGACTGGAGAGTTTCGCGGTTTCCACATCTTCGCGCCAGGATTCATCACGCGGCGTGTCCCTGTCATCCCAGTATCGGTTGAGCAAGGTGCCATCCGGCAAACAAACCACGTGGCGATAAGCCTGATTGGGTGCCAGCGAATCCGCGCCATCCATCCAGAATTCATATTCCATTTTGAGATGATCAAGATAACGACGCGCACCGCGCACACCATCCTCTTCAAACAGTTCGACCATCAGCGCAAAGACCGGCGGCTGCGAACGGCTGAGATAATAGGTGCGGTTGCCGTTAGGGATATGCCCGTAAATCTCGATCAGCCACGCAAAGTTATCGGCCATGGTGCGCAGCAAATCGTTGCGCCCGCTTTCCGCCAGCCCCAGCATGGTGAAATACGAATCCCAGTAGTAGGTTTCGCCAAAACGCCCGCCTGGCACCACGTAAGCCTGTGGCAGGGGCAGCAGTGACGACCAGGACACATGGTCTTCCGGCTGGCGCGTCAGCACCGGCCAGAGTTTATCGATGTGCTCTTTCAGCGAATCACCCGGATCAGACACGTATTCGTCACCGTGCGGTTCCGGCAGCCAGAAATGCGCCTCAACAAAGCGTTTCAGATTAAAGCCCGGATGGTTTTTTATCCGGCGGTAGCGCAGCAGGATATCCAGCGGATCCATTTTTGGCGGACAGTCAGGAAACGTTTTGCTGTCGGCAAAAAGCGATGAGGACTGGACGCTGGTGAACAGTTCCATATAACGGTCGGCAGGCGTCAACGCATCGGAAGGCGGCAGGCCTTCGATCATCTCCGGTTCCGGCTCGGCGTCCATCATCCGGTCAAGGATCAGCTCAATTGGCTCGAGTTCGCTCAGACGAAACTCTTCGCCTTCCAGTGCTGCGATCTCCTTCGTCTGATGTTTCTCATTTAGCATAAGCGAGCCTTTTGGTTAGAGGACTTGGGTTTTGAGAACGATTGCAACAGCGTTTTATTTGCCGCCGTGCAATGTCAGATTGTTCAGATCCCGCAAATAGGTGTCACCCCAGTTTGCGATATCATTTTTAGTCAGCACAGCCATCATGTCGTTATACCGCGCCTGACGTTCGGCCAGCGGCATGGTCAGGGCTTTATCCAGCGCCGCCGCCACGTCATCACGGTCATAAGGATTGACAATCAGCGCCGAGGTGAGTTCATTCGCCGCGCCGGCGAATTGCGAAAGTACCAGTACGCCGGGGTCAGCCGGATCCTGCGCCGCGACATACTCTTTCGCCACCAGATTCATGCCGTCACGCAGCGGCGTCACCAGCCCGACGTCGGTCAGACGGAACAATTTCATCAGCAGACTGCGCTGGAAATGCTGGTTGAGATAGAACAGCGGCGTCTGATTCATGCTGCCGTATTTACCGTTGATGCGTCCGACTTCGGTTTCAAGCTGATGACGCAGTTCCTGATAGGCCTGCACATCGCCACGTGACGTCGGGGCAATCTGGGTATAACGCACCTTGCCGCGATGCTGCGGGAATTTTTCCAGCAACGCTTCAAAGGCCAGAAAACGCTCCGGCAGCCCTTTGGTGTAATCGAGGCGCTCGCAGGAAATAATATTCTGCGCTTCACGCAGTTCGCGTTCAATGGCGGCCATTTTCGGCGGCAGCGGCCCTTCCGCCATCTCTTTAATACTTTCTGGCGCAATACTGATCGGATACACGCCGGTGGCAAAAGTATTGCCGAAAGCCTGGTGTGTGCCGGAACCGGTTTGTTCCAGCGCGGTAAGCTGGCTCAGATTATCGAGAAACGCCTGACGATCGCTTTCGGTCTGGAAACCGAGCAGGTCGTATTCGCTCATCATTTTGATCAGCTCATCATGCGTCGGCACCGCATTGAAAATTTCCGGCGTCGGGAACGGAATATGCAGGAAGAAACCGATGCGATTTTTCACGCCCAGCTTGCGTAATGCGGCAGCAAACGGCAGCAGGTGGTAGTCGTGGATCCACAGAATGTCGTCTTCTTTAATCAGCGGCTGCAATCTTCTCGCCAGCAGGTCGTTAACGCGGCAGTAGCCGTCCCAGGCTTCACGCTGGAAATCGACTAAGTCAATGCGGTAATGAAGCGCGGGCCAGAGGACGGCATTGGAAAACTGGCAGTAATACAGGTCGTAATCGTTCTGATCCAGCGGAACAGAAGCGTACGTGATGCCGTCATCTTCAACCAGACTCAGCTCATCTTCGTCATCTTCGCCGGAAATTTCGCTGATTTCGCCATTCCAGCCAAACCACAGGCCGGAGGTGTTTTTCAGTGCGTCAAGGATCCCAACGGCCAGCCCGCCTGCGGACTTCGACCCGTCAGGAATAGCGATACGGTTAGATACAACAACCAGGCGGCTCATGAGTGTGACTCCTTTGTATGTTCAGATGAAGATAAAGATGAAGTTGATGTGGCATGACGTTGTAACGTTTCCAGCCATTGATAAACATCGCGAACGTGTTTAACACGGTATTTCGCCAGACTTGAACCTTCGCCAACCTTTACGGAAATTCCGTTCAGCGCGTTGACGACTTCAAACCCTTTCTCATCGGTCAGATCGTCACCGACAAATACCGGCAGGCGTCCGGCAAACGGCGGTTGTCGCATAAAATCATAAATCGCCGCGCCTTTGTCTTTGCCGCGGGGCTTAATTTCAATTACGCATTTCCCCGGCTGAAGAACCAGCTCCGGGTGTTTTGCTACCACAGATTCTGCCAGTTCGAGCACGTGCTGCTGATGAAGCATGGCCTGACGGTAATGCAGTGCGAAGGCCATCCCTTTCACTTCCAGTAAGGTGCCTGGCAGCTTTTCCATACCGGCAGCGAGCGTCTGTTCAATGTCTTTCGCCATCTGCGCCGGTAACGTCACGCGGTGAAACTGCCCTTCGCCGTCACGCATTTCTGCACCGTGAACACCGGCGGCTGGCAGAATTAATGGTGCAACCAGCTGGTCCAGTTGTTCAACCGGACGGCCTGAAATCAGCGCCAGTGCGCCGGAGGAAGCGGTAAACAACGCCTGTAAATGCTGGCGGACTTCGGGCGGAATGGACACGGCATCGGGCTCATCGCGGATTTCGGCGAGCGTGCCATCGACATCGAAAAAGAAGGCGTATTGTTGACTGTCCGGGTGCGGAAGTAGCGGTGTTTCGGTGGTATTTTCCTGAATTTCTGAGGTCAAGGTCATTCTCCTGCTGATAAGTTACGACACAACGCGTCATTGCGCTGAAAACCCTCGGGCGTTTTCTTATTTTGTAATAGTTGTATCTGATACCTTGTTCACGATTAACTATTAAGTGCTGAACTATTTCACTCTGAACTATTTCATCACAATCTATTTCGCGATGAACAATTTCGAATTAACAAATATAGTCTCTTATCACCGCACCGCCGGGATAATCAGATTTATCCACAAGCCCGCCGGTGCAGGGTATTCTCAGAAAATCCCGATAAACGTGACAATGTCACTCATGCGTTTGCCCGGCTTTCATCAGTTACGATTTCGTCATCGCTCAGACGGTCAATCACCGGATAGGCGACGGCGGCAATGTGATGATGCACACGCCGGTAATCACGCAGCACGCGCTGGAAAATATCACCCGATTCCGCCCAGGCATTTTTGTCGTCACGCAGCTTTCTGAAGTGCTCGCGGCTGGCAGTCGCCTCTATCTGACGTACCACCTCTTTACGCGCCACCAGCTGATGCGCTGCCGCCAGATCCTCGCCAAGAAATGCGGTGATGGCCAGACGCAGACTCACCAGGATTTCCGCGTGCAGCAGGCCGATATTGTGCAGCTCGAATGCGCTGAACTGCTCGCCACGGCGTCCGCGACGCGTTGCCAGCTGCGTCAGGCTGCTGGACAGAATGTCGCCCGCGTGCTCGATATTAATGACAAACATCAGGATTTCCTGCGCCCGGTCGGCATCTGAATCGCTCAGCCCTTCCTGCCCGATATCCGCCAGATAGGCGCGGATCGCCGCACTCAGTCCGTCGAGTGACTGATCGGCCTGCCGGATTTTGCCTGCTTTCAGCGGATCGGGAGCGGCAAACAGCGCACGCAGGCGATCGAGCATAACGTTCAGCATGTCCGCAACCCGCAGTGATTCGCGCACGGAATTGGACAGCCCGATGTAGGCAATATCCAGCCCGGCCTCATCGAGATACATCGGCATACCCGGATCCGCCGGGCGCGGTTCTTCCGGGAAAAACCGCTCCAGTGCGCGCGCCAGCGGACCGGTCAGCCCGATAAAGATAATGGCCAGCACGGCGCTGAACGCGGTATGAAACATCACCACCAACTGCGGTGTGGTCAGTTCGAAAGCGGCGGCCAGTTTGCCGAGCAGCGGCATCAGCGCCAGAGCCACCACGCATCCCGCACCGCGCACCAGCAAATTACCAGCTGGCAGACGACGAGCCACGGCCGAACCCGCGTTCAGTAACGGCGGCAGCGCCCCGCCGATATTTGCACCCAGAACCAGCACCATCGCGGTAACAGGTGTCATCACGCCAGTGGCAGCAAGCGAGGCAATCAGCAAAATCACCGCCACGCTGGAGTGACAAACCAGCGTGAGAATAATGGCAACCATCAGCGCAATCAGCGTGTCGCCTTCCAGCCCCTGCATCACCGCATGAAATACCGGCGTGGTTTCGATATGTCCCAGCGTGGCGCTGAGCATCCCGAGCGCCAGCAACATCTGGCCGAGGCCTATCAGCGCGCAGCCCGCACTTTCAAAACCCGAATGGTCACGAAGTTTAAACACCACAAATCCGCTCAGAATCAGCAAGGGAACGGCAATTTCGGTGTTGAAACTCATCAGCTGAACCACCAGCGTCGACCCGACATTCGCGCCGAGCATAACCGCCAGCGCCGGTGCCAGACTCAGTGTTCCGGCGGCGGTAAATGAAGTCGCCATCAGGCTCACTGCCGTGCTGCTTTGCAACAGGCCGGTAATCCCGACGCCAGCAAGCAGTGCCATCCAGCGGTTAGTGAGATGCCGCCCCATCCAGTGACGCAGCGGCGTACCAAATCCGCGTTGCAGCGCGGTTGAAATCATATGAGAACCCCACAGCAGCAGCGCGATGGCGCCTGCCAGATGGACAAGCAGTGTGGTTCCGGATTGAGTTGTCATAATCATTGTCATTCCCCTTTTTCAGGGTTTTTTTTGTGGTGTGAAAACCGTTACGAAAAGCAAGGTCACGATAAAAGCCGGTACAGCCATGGTGATGCTCCTGTCACCGGATAACGCGCAGATGAAACCGCAGTCTGTTATTTTCAGACAGCAGAAACCCTTCACCTTATTTCAGTGATCGGTATTTAATTATTTTCGCGCAGAATTCCCCGCCGTTTATTTTCCTTTAATTAAAAAGTTAATAAACAGAGTGAAATCGATTATGTGTCTTTTATTGATGCATAACTGACGCTGGAATTTTATTAAAGAAACAATAAAACGACCAAAGCCGTCAGAAATGTGTCAAGACGATGTTCAGCGCAGCGAAATGCTGACGTTGAATCAGTGAAAGGAAATCCGACTATGTGGATCTTCGCTGTCAGAAACGATACAGCGTTGTTCCAGCTGACCGGTGACAGGACTGACCCGCCACGTGGTAACGCGGTGATTAAGTCTGTTGATTTTAGAGGAAAAAATAGATGATGCATCTTTCTTGCGGGCAGCCAACATCCTGTCACGAGACGGGCGGACACGCAAAGTGGATGTCATTGTTTTGACATCAGAAAAAAGGGTAGATTTGAAATTCATAATACACCTCGGGACCGTGACATTCAGGTTGAGGCGGGATTACACGAGAGCATCAGGCTCTGGCGAGGCGCACCCAAACGGTGAAATGTTCACAATCGATTTTATGTTTACTGTTCCGGCACGCTATATCAGCGTCATCCGGCAAGCTACTGGTTACAGTGTCCATTAGTCTCTTATGTAAAGTTAATAAAGGCCGCTACTTGCGGCTCGTGCAATTTACCCATGCGCTATATTATTGTCAACCCGAAAACATTTATTGATATGTTTCGTTTATATTTCAGTGAAGAAATAGCCGGACAGCATTCGCTGACCGGCTGACAGATCTCTCACCCGAATGTGATAACATCAGAAGTTATATTGTATCCCTAACCTGAAACGCGTTTGTCTTTCGTCAGTGGTTTTCCGCACAGACACATTACCGATTTGCGCATAAGGCGTCCATTGCTTATTAATATTGTAAGCGACTTTCAGATCCTGCTCATAATCCCATTTATCATTGTCGTAAAGAATTTGGTCGCTGTTTTTATATATATAATTATATTCAAATCGCCAGTCAGCAATCCGATAACCTAACCAGATTTCACCACGATTAGTTTTACGGTCTTCGGTATTTTCTTTGGTATAACGGGTATATTCATAACGATAACGGGCATTGAAATAGATCCCGCTGTCGAACGTATATCCTGCGGTTAAAAAAGGTTTATAGATGCTGCTGTCAGAACTGGACTCCAGCGTGAAGCCAGGCTGGATAAACACCTTAGGGGTGATCTTATACTGATAGCTTATGGTGCTTTCAGTGCCGTTATCCACCAGATTATTAAAGGGTTTGTTCGGGTTGTTACCGCCGGACTTCCATTTTGCTTCCAGCGAGAAACCAAACCCGTTAGCGAAACGGTGCGATACCATCGCGCGGTCTTTATGCTGTTTACTGTCATCCAGCCATTCATGGCGAAGATCAATCGTCACGGCATGACTGCTGGCGCTGGCCAGCAGTAAGCCGCAGAGTATCAGTCTGCACTTTTTCATTATTTATAAATCCCAGAGATATTGAGTAATATTATTTATTTAAAATGGGTATTGCTTTTTAACTGCGCTGCATTCACTTTTTCTTCAGAAAGTCAGCGTAATTAAATCCGCCGTCAGAAAGACGAGTTATCGGAGCCGGTAGCCGCAAAGAAATAAAATCTCCGGGCTGAATTTCTTTATTCTGTTTATTCACCGTTTTGTGGCCGGTATAAAAATAATTGCTGTCGTCCACATTGCCGGTCACGGCATCGTCATATTTACCGGGCAAGGTGCGCAGGGAAAAATTGTCTTTGAAGATGCCCTGCTTGTCCGCCGTGGTGTAAGGCGACGGGCGGAACAGGAAGTTGAAGCGTTTGTTGTCCAGCGCGCGGTTGTTTTCAACCACCAGCGCACCGGGGTTGAAATTATCGGTGAAACCGTCCATGCCGTTTTCGACCGCCACGCTGTTACGGATGATGTGTGCGACAGGCAATCCTTCACCGCCCAGTTTAAAACCGTTGCTGCCGTTGTGAACCGACAGACTGTTTTCAATCGTCACGCTGCCGTTCGGGCCGTCCTCAATTTTGTTGAACAGGTCAAAGCCGTCGTCCACGTTGTCATGCGAATAGCAATTCACCAGCCGGTTACCGTCTCCGACGCGCATTTTAACCGCGAAGCCGTCAGCATTTTTGCGTCCCGGATCCTGATTCCCCCAGGATTCTGAATTACTGATCAGGTTATGGCTTGCCCACAGCGCGCGGCCAATGCCGTCCGGCGAGGCGACCCAGATGCCGGTATCATCTGCATGATGGGCTTTCACGCGGTCAATATGATTGTAGCTGCCGGCAATGTGGAAGCTTTTCTGCGTGACGGTAATGTCCCGTATATTCCAGAAGCTCGCATCGAGCTTCAGCCCGTTAAACACCACGTTGTTGCCCTGCGCTCGCAGCGTTTTGCGATTCTGTTCCGTGCCGCTGGCCGTTGCCGGTATCACGCCCGCCGGATATTCCCCCTCTGCCAGCCACAAGGTGCCGCCTGGCGCTAACAGATTAACAGCACTGGCGAAATCCAGCGGATGTTGCGAGGAACCGTCGTTACCGGCCTCGCCCTGCGGGGACACGTGCAATTCATCAGGGTTGCTGACCAGTGCCATTTTGAGCGGGAATTCCAGCGTGACCGGTGTGCAGTCATCCGGCGTAAAAATTATCTGTAATGGCGTGACAGGCTGCTGTGCGTGGAATGGCGCGGTCACCACTTCGCCGCCTCGAACGGTGGTCTGGCGCAGTAAAGGTTTGCCATCCTGATTAATCTGCAACTGACCGTCACCGTTGGTACGCAACTGAATCACGCTGTCACGCCGGGTGATCAGTGGCGATGACATGACTTCGATACGCGCGTTAAGTGACGGCGTCACATACGGCGCGGAGGCTTGGGTATGCGCTTCATCAAGGGTCAGTTTCGCGTGATTCACTGTGATGCTGGCATTGCGGGAAGCAAAAAAACCGACGTAATAACCGGTTTTATCGAGCTGCGTCACACGGTCAGCGCCTGCAACGGACTGGCTGATCCACTGGTCTCTGCCCTGTGGCGCGTAAGCGACATCAAAACTGTTATCCGTGCGGGTCAGGCGTAATGAGAAATGCGCAGGGGTGGTCAGCGGGTGATAACTCTCACGCACGATGCTGATCCCGGTATTTCCCCACGGTTGCTGCACGCCCTGACGGGCAATCAGCGCCAGAACCGGCGGTTTATCGCCGGTAGCCATTACGCTGTTCATCACCATATTTGATGCAGCCGGTAATTCTTCAATGCCGGGTTTGGTCACGGGTTCACGAGGCGTACCCAGAATATCGCGCACCAGTAATCCTGCCCCTTCCTGCCCTGCCGGTTTTGCGCCGTTTTCCGGCCCGAACTGGTTGAGGGTAAAATCGGCCTCAAGACGGAAATTCACGTCAGCCGGTAATTTCGTATAGAAGTAGGTTAAGCCGTCATGACTGTTACCGACCTTGCCGCCGCGACTTTCCAGCGTAAACGGCGTGCTGAGCAACGTGCCGGCAGCCGGCACTGGCTTACCGTCAGCAAGCCGGGTTTCGTTCATGCCGATTTTTTGTGGCAAAACGTTGGTGGCAAAATTGACGTCAGTAGACTGACCAAACGTGATGCTGTGCCAGACCAGTTTGCTGGCGTCAGGCAATGCAGCGGCGAGGCTTTGTGCGCACATCCCGAGGGACAGCGCGGCAATAACAAATTTTGATGCCCGCATAATCGTTCTTATCCTAAAAACGTGAGGGGTCGCTGGCCGGTTTCCCCGGCCAGTCGGTGAAGTAAGAAATGCAGAGTTAAATCAGGGTTTACGGTTTTTGCGTGGCGCTGACCATCGGTTTGGCCGCGTCGAGTTCAACGGCGGGAGTGTCGAAGATTTTGCGGCAGACTTTGCTGTTGCCCCAGCATTCTTCATACGGGTAGCCGATCAGTTCTTCCATCACTGCGCGAACTTCCGGCTGAACGTCGGTGATCGCGCCGCCGGCTTTGATTCGCGCCACTTCACCCAGAACCACTAAGTGTGTTTTGCGGTTAAGTTTCATCTGGTGGCTGAATACCATCGCCATCAGTGCCAGTGCTATCACGCCGATGCAGAACACCAGCGCAATCGCCGTTACCGCGCTTTCAGGCTGCGTATGTGATTTAGACTGGAAGCCGTAGAAGCTTAAAATCGCGCCCATCACGAAGACGATCACCGAGCGCATCAGCTTGCCGGAGAAGGTCATCGCACCGGCGTAAATCCCTTCACGGCGGCGGCCGGTAAAGGCTTCATCAATATCAGCCAGGAAGGTGTAAACGGTCCACGGAATGTAATACACACCACCGGTGCCGATCCCAAACACCACGGTGATCGTCAGCATCGCCACGGTCGCGTACTGTTGCGGCAGATGCAGTAAGTGCAGCAGGCTGTAGCATACGACCGAGAATACAACGATGCCGAGCGCCAGAATGTAAGGTTTGCTGAAGCCGTGCTTCACGCAAATCCCGATGAATATGGCGGTGGAGAACAACTGCAAAATCGAGTTCAGACTGCTCAGCCCGGCCACCATCGTCGGATCATATTGCAGCACAAAGATGATGAAATACGTGAACACCGAGGCGAACAGCCATTCCGCGCCGAAGCCGCACAAATACATGCCCAGATGCTTGCGGAATACGCGCAGGTGAAACGTGGATTTCATGTCCCGCACCAGCGTCAACATGGTTTTGCCCAGCGTCATTTTCTTCTCATCCACCGGCGTGGTTTCTTCCACCGGACGCTCCCAGGAAGATAAATATAAGAGGCCGATGGCGATAAACAGAATGACGCCGTAAGTCAGTGCGGTGAAGAAGAACGGCTCAGCGGAATCTTTGCCGTAAATCAGGATGAACTGACCCGGAATAAAGGCCGCCAGGAAGTTCGCCACTTTGCCGAAAATCGCTTTGTAGCCGGTCAGTTTAGAGCGGGCTGAGAAATCAGTGGTCATTTCGGTGGCCAGTGTTTCGTAAGGCACCATCACCGAAGTGTAAATCAGTTCGAACAGCACATAGGTGGAAAGGTAATACCAGAAACCGAAGCCTTCGACCCATAACAACGGGTAGAACATCATCAGCGGTACACCGAGCAGAATGAAGAAACGACGACGCCCGAAGCGTTTGCCAAGGCGCGTTTTGCCAAAGTTATCAGAAAGATAACCCATCAGCGGATTACTGATAGCATCAATGATACTGGCGACAGAGAAGATTGCTGAAGCCTGCAACAACGTCAGGCCGCAAAACGTGGTGTAGAAGTACAGCAACCAGATACCGGCGATTGCCAGCGCCCCGCTGCCCAGTAAGTTCCCGCCGCCATAGGCCAGCTGGTGTCTGAAAAGAATTGGTTTTTCTGCGTTCATAGTCGTCCCGCCCGGAGAGTGATTATAAAATTGAACCGCTGTTTCGATTTTATGGATATGGCGTTTTATATAGGCGAGGCGAATGAATAGATGTGAATTAGTTCACATTTGACACAGGAGTGTACGAATGAGCGGTCAGTTTTGAGATACGTGTAACAATATCATTCATAATTAACACACAATTTGCGCGACTATTGGGAATGAATTGGTTTTAATTCGAATGATTAGATAACTATGACTTATGAAACCGTGGCTTAAGCAAAGTGCAGATAAGAATTTTTAAAGGGAATTTTCCGTGAAGGTCATGCATATGGCGGGCGTTATCGGGGCTATGTCGTGCAAGACCAGGCAGAAAGGCCATTCCTTGGCCCTGTTGCCTGCTACAGCGAGTCATAATTCTGAGGACGTTGCTGTCAGCTTTTCAGCAGCGACGCAGTGCTTTCATGCAGTTCATCGAGCAGCGTGTAACGTTTGCGGTATTCGGAACGTTTCTTACTGGCAATCTCTTCCATCGGTTTGCGCGGCAATTCCAGCGGGACGTCATACAGTGCCGAGGAATACGGCGTCGCGCTGATGGAATCCCAGAATTCGTTATAACTGGCGACAAACACGTTTTTCTTGCGGTGACGGTAGCGCAGGCTGCGGAAAACGTGGCCAGTATCGCTCACGGCCAGAATGCGCTGAACGCCAGTCTCCGCCGCGACGCGTTGCAGGCTTTCCAGCAGCAGGCGTTTAGGGAAAAGCCCGTAACAGGATTTCGTCGCCTGTTTAATGACTTCATGTGGCGTCGAGCGGTGTGCGCCCTGGAATCCCCCGACGATCATCGTCGGCCCTTCCGAGCGCTGCACAATGCTGAAGGTCAGCGCCGCCAGCAAGGTGTCTTCCATATACAGGAACATATTGGCTTCGCCTTCGCGCTCGGATTTACCGATGGAACCCAGTACCACGCGAAAAGCTTCCCCATCTTTACCGGTGAACTGCGTAACCGTATTCCCCTTTTCGCTGAGGAAAGTGTTACGCATCTGCACGCTTTCGAGGTTTTTGACGAACTCGTAGTGATCCACCAGCGCATCAGCACGACCGGCAGAAGGCAGGCCAAGATGCAGATAAGGTTTGTGAATTTTGCTCGGCAGTTTGGTCTGAATACTGAATGCTTCCTGCCAGACGGGTTCACTGGCCATTTTGTTCAGCACTTTCAGGGTATCGAGCGGGTGCAGCAAGGTCCGCACGGAGTATTTCACACGGAACATCCGGTCACGCCACAGATTATCAGGCACGCACGCGCCGCTCAGCAGATCCATAAACAAGCTGAATCCGCTGCTTTTCTTGATTGTTTCTTCAACGCCGATTTGTCCGGAGGAAAATGTGCCGTTGAGGGATTCGGTTTCGTTAAGGGGTGAGTGTTCCATGATCGGTTTCCGCTGCCTGAAATAATCACGGTATCACCCGATTTTTAAACATCTTTACAACGTAGAATTAAAGAGAACGCAATGCAGGTGGGAAAATGAAGCGCGTTTAGCTGTCGTTTACTTTACACAATACTTACGTTGTCTCCTTTATTCCTTCACAAAAATTTTTTTGTTAAGTTCAGCGCGGTCTTATAGCGGATCATTGCTGTGAACATCCCCCACTCGCGCATCATGTCTAACACCGGGATTAACGATTAATTGAGCAACTGGCAGAAAACCCGGTCAATGCCGGGTTATTTATGAATACAAAAACATGAATAGAATAAATTAGCGCATGACTATTTATTCTCTACAAATTCAAATGCCAGTCGCAGTTGTTCGGCGTCAGGGTGTCCGGGCAACAGATGAATGGATTCTCCGGCCTGTAATGTGCGTTCAATCAGGCGCGACATCTGCCGTTCATCGTGAATATCCACCTGCAATTGCGCCAGACTGACCGGCAAATCCAGCACTTTGTACAGTGCGGTTAACTGCTGAACTACTTGCGGCTGATTGAGCAACGCGCTTTGCACCAGAATGCCATACGCCACTTTCGTGCCGTGCAGAAACGCATCGGTTTGCGGCAATGCGGTCAGGCCGTTGTGGACCGAATGCGCCGCCGCGATACGCGTATAACGGTCGCCAAGCCCGCCGACTAATCCCCCGCCCGCGATAATCGCGTCCAGAACGTTAAGGAACGACTGCGTCAGCTGATTATCATCCTGCGCCTGCAACGCCGCTTCGCTTTCATTGAGCAACACATCCCGAATGGTCAGCGCAGTATTCAGGCCGAGCTGAACGGTTAAGGGCAGTTTTTCCGGCTGCGGGCTGAGCACCACGGCTTCGTACCATTTCGCCAGCGTATCGCCGATACCGGCCAGCAGATATTCCTTGGGCGCACGCAGAATAATGCGTGGCTCGACCAAAACCAGATGGTTAGCGTCGTTAAAGATTTCATAACGCAGCGCCTGCCCCTCATCGTTGTACCAAACAGAAAGCGGCGTCCAGGCGGCACAGGTCGCGGCAATGGTCGGGATAGCGACAACCGGCAATCCGAGACGTCGCGCCACGACTTTCGCAGTATCCAGCACTGCACCGCCGCCAATGCCGATCACTACCTGACGGTCATTCCCGCCAATATCCGCAATACGCCGCACTTCGGTTTCGCTGCAATGCGCTTTAAACAGAACCCGCCTGGCCTGCGAAGCGGTAAAGGCTTCCGGCAGGAAATCCTGTGCAGCCACTAAGGCACGCTCGCCGTAAATCCACAGCGCGTTATCCAGTTGCGCCGGTGTGTAGAAGTCGCTCAGCCGTTCGATAGCTCCGGGGAACGAAAAATAACTGGCGGGGCCGGTGACCACGCGGATATCTGTCTCACTCATGGGGAAATCCTTAATTTAGAAGCTGTTATCATCCTACGCCCGGACATCCGGATGGCTAATAATCTTTGGCATTAACTTATGCCTTTTCGTTCGTTGCCATTCATTCGCGGGTCATCAAAACTCGGGCAATCAATTCATTAACTCAATATAAGAGCCTGTACAAGGCCTGTCATGAATTGTCCTCCCGTTAAAATGATGATTAACCACACAGGGTAATAACCATGAAACTGTTTTCCTCGTCGTTACTGGCGTTAAGTTTGCTCTCCATTTTCCCTTCTTTTGCCGCCGGCACGGCGCCTGTACCGAAAGCCATCAGCGATCATAAAGGGCCGGTACGCATTGCGGTGATCCGCAATCTGGGCTCAGACGACAACACTACGCAGTTTGTCTCCGGCGCAATTCAGGAAGGCCGCAAGCTGGGCTTTCAGGTGAATACATTTCTCAGTAACGGCGATGACGCCAAATTCCAGGACTTTGTGAATCAGGCGATCAGCCAGAAATACGATGGCATTATTTTGTCGCAAGGGCGCGATCCCTATTCAACCGAACTGCTCAAACGCATCACCGCCAGCGGCATTGCCGTTTCAGTGTTTGATACGGCGGTCAACGGCGACATTCCCGGTGTGACCGTCACCCAGCAGGACGATGCGTCGCTCACCGATCTTTCCGTCGGTCAGCTGATCAAGGATTTCAACGGCAAAGCCAATATCGTCAAACTTTGGGTCGCCGGTTTCCCGCCAATGGAACGTCGTCAGGACGCGTATAAAAAAATCTTAGCCGCCAATCCGGGCATTCATGAGCTGGAATCCGTCGGCGCGGTGTCTTCTGACGTTCAGGGGGATACCGCAAACAAAGTCGGCGCGCTGCTGGCGAAATACCCGAAAGGCAAAATCGATGCTATCTGGGGAACCTGGGATGCGTTCAGTCAGGGCGCGTACAAAGCCTTGCAGGAGAATGGCCGTACCGAAATCAAACTCTACAGCATTGATATTTCCAATCAGGATATTGGTTTGATGCGCGAAGCCAACAGCCCGTGGAAAGTCAGCGTGGCGGTCGATCCGAAACTGATTGGGGCGATCAACCTGCGTCTGGTTGCTAATAAAATTGCCGGTGAGAAAACGCCTGCCAGCTATGAATTCAAAGCCGCAGCCATTCCGCAGGCGCTGCTGGTCAGCAATCCTGACGCGGTAAATGTCGCGTCGCTGGCGAACGTGATCCCGGGCTGGGGTAAATCCGATGATTTTATTGCGCCGTGGTTCGCCACGCTTGAAGCACAGCACAAAAAATAAGGCCTGAAGATGACTACACATTCTCTCCCCACGCCGGAATACAGCCGCAATATGCGGCTGATCGGCCACAGCGATCAGGGCGGAAAACCTGACGGCGTGCAGGTCATGGTTCACCGTGGTTATGCCTATATCGGTCATATGGTGTCGCAGGGCTTTTCCATTGTGGATGTCCGCGACCCTAAAAATCCGCGCCCTGCCGGTTTTGTCGCTGCGCCTCCGGGTACCTGGAACGTGCATTTACAGGCGCACGACGATTTACTGCTGGTGATCAACGCGCGGGATTTGTTCGCCGACGTGCGTTTTGCCGATGAAAAAGTCTATTACACCCGCTCCGTCAGCGAGACAGTGCAAGGCACGCAACAGCGTGGCTGGAGTGCCGGTGTGCGTATCTTTGATATTTCGCTGCCCGATCAGCCAAAAGAGATCGGCTTTCTCGGGCTGGAAGGGATCGGTGTGCATCGTATCTGGTACGTCGGCGGGCGCTGGGCGTATGTGTCCGCGCTGATTGACGGCTACAGCGATTACATTTTCCTGACCATTGATCTGGCCGACCCGCGCAATCCTCAGGTTGCCGGTCGCTGGTGGTTGCCCGGAATGCACACCGCTGGCGGTGAAACGCCGGACTGGCCGGAAGGTAAACGCTACGCGTTGCATCACGCGATCATCAGCGGTGATACCGCCTATGCCAGCTGGCGCGATGGCGGCCTGACACTGCTGGATATCAAAGACCGCAGCGCGCCGCAGCTCATTTCACACCGTAACTGGAGCCCGCCATTTGGCGGCGGCACGCATACCGCGCTGCCGTTGCCGGACCGGGATCTGCTGGTCGTGCTCGATGAAGCGGTGCTGGATAATCAGGAAGATGGCGAGAAGCTGATCTGGGTATTTGATGTGCGCGAGCCGTCGAATCCGGTGAGTATTTCGACTTTCCCGCAACCGGAGGAACGGGATTACGTCAGCAAGGGCGCGCATTTCGGGCCGCATAATCTGCATGAAAACAGGCCCGGTAGCTTTGTCAGTTCGACGCTGATTTTCGCCACCTATCAGAATGCCGGAGTGCGTGCGTACGACATCAGCAATCCGTATCAGCCAAAAGAAACCGGTGCGCTGGTGCCCGCGGCACCAGCAAGCATGATGGATAAACGTCCGGGCAGGCCGCAGGTGATTCAATCCTGCGACGTGTTTGTCGATGCTCAAGGCATTATCTACAGCACCGACTACAACGGTGGTTTATCAGTCATCGAATATCTTGGCTGACGCCCTGCCCGCGCCTGGCTTAGTGGATTGAATCTATTTGGCTTCAGGTGCGGGCGTTTTTGCTTTTGCCGCCAGCTTTTTTCCCGGACTGAGTACCAGCCCTAAGTTGCAGGGCGGGTTCTTCACTGTGCTGCGATGACAGGAAATCGCTCTTTTTGATCCTCATGCGATCTATAACCCAGCCAAAGGTGTGTGATAGGTTTAATACTTATCATCTATCTTTTGCTGCGTTCTGCAGCGATGCTGTTTTTCCGGGACAGAAGACAATGAGCCACACTAAATCGGATGCGTCAGAACATCCGCAGGGAGAAACCGCTGCCAGTAACGGGATCTCCGTTATTGCTTTATTGGTTGCTGCTGCTTTCTTTATGGAGTTTATCGACGGGACGGTGATTGCCACCGCGCTGCCGCAAATGGCGATTTCTTTCGGCGTATCAGCGGTCGATCTCAATGCCGGGATGAGTGCGTATATGCTGACGCTGGCGGTACTTATCCCCGCCAGTGGCTGGGCAGCGGAACGTTTTGGTGCCCGCAACGTATTCACCTTTGCCCTCGCCGTATTTACGCTGGCTTCGCTGTTTTGTGCCATGGCGACCAGCGTCAGTGAATTTATCATTCTGCGTATTATTCAGGGTATTGGCGGTGCGCTGATGGTGCCGGTCGGGCGTCTCACGGTGCTGAAAACTACGCCAAAACCACAGTTAATCAAAGCTATCGCCACGCTGACCTGGCCTGCGCTGGTGGCGCCGATCCTCGGGCCGCCGCTCGGTGGGTTCATTACCCATTACGCCTCATGGCACTGGATTTTCTATATCAATGTGCCGCTCGGAATTATTGCGATGATGCTGGCGTGGCGTCTGTTTCCTCAGGCACCTTCCGATGAACCCAAACATTTCGACAAACCGGGGTTCCTGCTCACCGGGATGGCGATGCTTTCGCTGGTCACCGGTCTGGAGCTGATCAGTCAGGATCATATTTTGTGGACTACCGCCGGGCTGTTACTGGTCGCGGGTGTGGTGCTTTCGGTGCTGGCTGTCTGTCATCTTTACCGCGACCCCGCGCCGATGGTGCATCTGGGGGCGATGGTGATCCCGACATTTCGTATCAGTATGGGCGGAGGTTCGTTGTTTCGCGTGACCATCAGCGCGGTGCCGTTCCTGCTGCCGCTGATGTTACAGGTCGGATTTGGTATGGATCCGTTCCATGCCGGTTTACTGGTGCTGGCGGTGTTTGCCGGTAATCTGGCGATGAAACCGGCGACCACGCCGCTGATCCGCCGTTTCGGCTTCCGTCCTGTGCTGGTGGTGAATGGCCTGCTGAGCGTTTTCTCATTGCTGTTCTGCGCGTTTCTGACGCCGGGCACGCCGGACTGGCTGGTGATGTTATTGCTGTTTCTCGGCGGCCTTAGCCGTTCAATGCAGTTTACCGGCATCAGTACGCTGGCCTTTTCTGATGTGCCTGCAAAACAAATGGCCGATGCTAATACGCTGTTCAGCACGGTGCTGCAACTGTCGGTCGGGCTTGGGATCACGGTCGGTGCGCTCGGTACGCGCCTGGGTGAACAACTGGTGGATATGTTGCACTGGGAGTCTGTTCCCGGCATGAGTTTCAAAGTGGCCTTTATTGTTATCGCGGTGCTGACCCTGATTGGCTGGCTGGATATGTTGCGCCTGAAACCGGATGCCGGTTCATCGGTATCGGGCAAAAAGTAAATCGCTGCTCTATGCTGAGTCTTGTTAATTAACCCCTTTGGGAGTTCCCGATGTTCACAGGATTAAGTGCTTTTCCTCTCACCCCGCTGACGGATAAAGGCATTGATGAGAAATCTTTTGTCAGGCTAATGTCGCGTCTGGTGAGTGCGGGTGTGGATTCCATCGGCGCACTGGGCTCGACGGGCAGTTATGCTTATCTGAAACACAGTGAGCGTGACCGCGTTGCCCGGCTGGCGGTAGAACACGCTGAGGGTATTCCCGTCATGGTCAGTATCGGTTCAGTGCGTACCTCTGACGTGCTGCACCTTGCGGAAGATGCCCAGCGGGCGGGTGTGAGTGCTGTATTACTGGCACCTGTGTCGTATCAGAAACTCACCAGTGATGAAGTCTTCATGTTGTATGAAACGGTGACCCGTCATCTTTCGGTGCCTTTGTGCGTTTACGATAATCCGGCCACAACGCATTTTGATTTCACCGATGAACTTTACGGGCGTATCGCGCAACTGCCGCATGTTGCCAGTATCAAAATCCCCGGGTTATCTGCTGACCCTGTTGCCACGCAAAAACGTCTGGCGGCGCTTCGTCCGTTGGTTCCGGCGCATGTGACGCTCGGCGCGGCGGGTGATCTGGCTGCTGCCACGGTTCTGACACAGGGCGGCGATGTCTGGTATTCGGTTATTGCCGGATTGTTCCCGGAAATTCCGGTGGCCATCACACGTGCAGCACAAAACGGGGATACTCAGACTGCTCAGGCTTTATCGGCACAACTTGAACCGTTATGGGAAATGTTCCGCCAGCACGGAAGCCTGCGCGTTGTCGCTGCCGCAGCGGAAATTCTCGGCCTGGTTTCTGCCCCATGTCTGCCGTTACCGCTTCAGTCTGTTACCGGTGATCAACGCCAGCGACTGGAACGTGTTATTGAAGCGCTTAATTTGCGAGCCTGATATTATCGGCGGAAATATTCCCGCCGATATTTATTTCATCTGCGCAGCAGGTGAGAGTGATTTATTTTATAAATAGATGGCATTACTATTATTCATCATGTTTATTAAGCTCTGTCACATAGAAAGTTCCTCTTTTTGCCTTTCACCCTGTGTTAGACTGGGTTGCCTAAAAATGAAGTCTCAACTTTCGTCGATGTGATTATTTAAAAATAAGGATATTTATGCTGACACAGGTAAAAAATAGGCATCAGTCCAAAGATGACCTCTTTCTTCAAAGACTTAAAAACAAACAACTCGCGAAACTCACCCGGACAATAAAAAATACCAGCCATACGTACGAGTTTCAAAATAAGTTGGCGCACGATCGTAATTTCAATAACATAGAGAAAACCGTTCAGGAGTCCTGGGCTGCTGCTGTTATTCTGAGGAATGCCAATGTCTTCGGCGAAACGATTTATAAACTCTGCGGTAAGTTAAAGAGCATATGGTCAGAAAATAATAACTCTGAAGAGTTTGCTTTTTTTAAAAAGAAAGTTGAAGAAGATGTTGATATCGATGGTCAGTTTGCAAGGATATCCAGACAGGATATCACCTCTGTTCTGTTGTCCGCAGAATATTCAGCAGAAATGTTCGTCAGAAAAATACAGTTACTTAAATCGATGGGGACGTTTATCATCGATCATGCGATTCATGATGCGGATAAATATGCGTTTCTGTTTAAAAATAATGCCTCACCGGTGGAAAAAATAAAACAAAGGAACAGGCCGGACAGTCTGTTCACTGTCAGGGGGCGCAGCGGCGTGCTATCGAAAACTTATCGTGAAGACATCGGTATTCTTGATAAAGCCACCTTCGATCAGCTTGACCCAAAACTGCAAAAAATATTAACCATTAACGGACTGACGAAAATCCGGCCGCTTTTTCGTACCCGGATCAGTCACAAACTGGCTGATGGCAGTCGCGCATTTGTGGAACGTCAGTTTGACCGCGATAACCCTTTGCTCGCCTCTATCTCCGGCAGTACCGCAGACATATTTATTGCAGCAGAAATTCTTGACGATAAACTGAGCCAGTCTCAGCTTGATCAGTTAACCCTTTCCGCTATCGCCCTGATTGTCGGGGGCGGCTATCACGCTATGCACGAAGTCATTAATATCCGTTCACCACACCTTAATGTTATCGCCAGCATTGAAAGCCAGATGCGGCTAAAAAATTGTAGCGCAGAATTGCAGGAATATATCGCGGCTTTACATGATGCTTGTGACCGGCTCAGATAATTTATTCACCCGCTTTTTTTGCCGGCAGCGTCCTGCTCTGTGAGGATGCTGCCGCTTTTACGTCATGGCATCGACAGTCACCCTTTTTGTGGATTACCATCCCTTTGATTGCGCTGAAATTGCTCAGGATGGCAGCATCTTGACTTTTAATTCCAGCGCCTGTCGGCAAAGCAGAACCATTTATCTTATTAATAGATATTTCCCATTTCTATTATTCATTAAGTTTATTAATAAACCTAAACTAACGATTAAATCCGTTTGGTTATTTCCTTGTGTTAGACTCCACTGCCAAAAAATGAAGTATGATTTTTGCAGAAGTGATTCTTTTAATTAATAAGGAAATTTATGCTGCCACAGGCAAGAAATGGATCCCAGTCCAAAGATGATTTATTTATATACAGATTGAAAAACAAACAACTTGCTCAACTCACCAGCACGAAAAAAAAGTTAAGCCATACTTATGAGTTTCAGGGAAAGTTGGTACACGATCGCAATTTCAACAATATAGAGAAAACGGTTCAGGAATCCTGGGCTGCTGCCGTTATTCTCAGGAATGCCTCTGTTTTTGGTGAGACGATTTATATTCTTTGCGCTAAGTTTGCGAAGATCTGGTTAAAAAATAACGGCTCTGAAGCATTTAACTTTTTTGCAAAGGAAGTTGTAGAAAATGTAGATGCTACTGGCCAGTTTGCAAGGGTATTTAATAAGGATATTACTTCTATCCTTTTGTCATCAGAATATTCAGCAGAAATTTTCGCCAAAAAAATACTGCTAGTTAAGGCTATGGGTGAATTTATCATCAATCATGCCATTAATGATGCGGGGAAATATGCATTTCTGTTTAAAGATAATGTTCCGCCGGTAGTAAAAATAGTGCAAAGAAACAGGCCTGACAGTCTGTTCACCGTGAGGGGACGCAGCGGCGTGATGTCGAATACCTATTGTGAAGATATCGGTATTCTTGACAAAGACGTCTTCAGTCAGCTTGATCCGAAACTGCAAAAAATATTAACCATTAACGGACTGACGAAAAACAGACCGCTTTTTCGTACCCGTATCAGTCATAAACTTGCAGACGGCAGTCCGGCATTTGTGGAACGCATGTTTGATCGTGATAATCCTTTGCTTGCTTCTATCTCCGGCAGCACCGCCTGTTTATTTACGGCGGCAGATGTTCTGGACGATAAACTGAGTCAGTCTCAGCTCGATCAGATAACCCTGTCCGCTATCGCCCTTTTTGTCGGGGGCGGCTATCATTCCGTGCACGAAATCATCAATATCCGTTCACCTCATCTTAATGTTATCGCCAGCATTGAGAGCCAGATGCGGCTCAAAAACCGTGGTGCGGAATTGCAGGAATATGTGGCGGCTTTACATGCCTCCCGCGATCTCCTGAGATAATTTGCCATTCCCCGCTATTTTTACGGCGACACCCTCCCGCGGAGGATGCCGCCGCTTTTATGTCACGCAACAAACAGCCACCCTTTTTGACCCTTATTCCCCCGTTTGATTTCGCTTAAATCGCTTAAGGTGGCAGCATCATGAACCTTTTCTGCCTGCGCGCTGGCGCGGTGCAAAACCACTAAAGGCTATTCAGGCGTGGCAAAATCATTTTTACGCAGTGGCAGTCTCAACGACATCCTTGCGCTGGGCGAAAACGGGCAGCCGGTATACGCATCAGCCCTGCAATTACGGGAAACCTTACGCCTGCGTAAACAACCTGCAATCGCGGATTGTCTGGCTATTCCTCAACTTAATGAGGCCGGTGACCGTCTCGACTGGTATTCCCCTCGCGAAGGCAAAGTGGTTTCCTGGGCAGCTGCAACTGACGCGGCGCGTGCCTCGGCCTTACGGCAGCTCGAAAACTGCCTCGATGTGGTATCGCAAATCAGTAAAGCCGCTAAATCCTCTGAAAAATCAGCCAGTCAGTTTTTTGGTGCGCTGCTGGAAAAAGCCTTTCGGTTTCCGGATCAGAACCACGTTTATCTGGTCGGCGGCCAGCCTGTTCTGACGTTCTGGGGCTTTGTCAGCCTCGACAGCACCGCCAGTGCCGAACCTTTTGCCGCCTTGCGCGACACGCTCAAAGCTGACGAACCGTTGCCTTCACTTTCTCTGGCTGCTGAAAAAGTCAAAACGCCTGAACCGGTTATCGCACCTGAAGCGCCTGTGCGTGTGATAAAAACCATTGAGGCGCGCGCCGCAGAACAGGAGGCCGTCACGCCTGAACCGGTGGCTGCACCGCGCCGTAAAATATCGCCGCTGATCTGGGCACTGCCGGTGGCGGCGCTGGTTGTGGCCGGTTCGGCAGCGGGCTGGTTGTATTCGCGCACCCCTGCGCCGAAAGCAGAGACAGCTCAAACCGAAACCCGGAAACCTGCTCCGGCAGCCGAACCTGCGGTGATCGCCCCGCCACCAGTTGCTGAACCCGCGAAGGCACCGGAAGTGAAAACATCCGAAGTGATAGCCCCGGAAGTAAAAGCATCAGAAATGAAAGCCCCGGAAGCCGTGCCTGCTGCTGTAGTGGTGCCTGCGCCAGAGCCGGTCGCGGAAGTCGAGAAAACGCCGGTGGTAGCAGAACCTGCCCCAGCGCCAGTCAGCAAAAATGCGCTGGTACTTCCGCCGGATGCGGTAAAAATCGGTTCGACGAAATTCCTCAACGGTAACTGGAATGGCATCGTTGAAATCAAAGATCCGGTTACCGGCAAGCCGCCGGTGCTGCGTTATCAGTTCAAACAGGGTCAGGGCACGGTGAAAATTACCTATGGTGCCGGGGTTACCTGTCGCGCGCCGGTTAATGCCGGGCTGATGCAGTCAGGGAATCTGGTGATCAATACCCGTTACAGAGCGAAATGCAGTGACGGCTCCCGATATCAGATGCCGGAAATCAGTTGTACCCAGGGCGCGACTGGCGCTGCCGTGTGTCAGGGCCGTTATAACGGCGACACGGTTTACCCAATGACGATTAAGCGCGAAGGTAAATAAGACCATGCTGGCAACCATTACTGATTTTAAACAAAAAATTACTCTGATCCGGGACAGCGGCATCCAGTTCCTCGACTTCGCGCTTAAGCCGGTTTGGGACCTCGAACTGCCTGCCAAATTTGTGCGTAAAAGTGCTAACGGCCCGCTGTTGCGTCTGGATTATAATCCGCAAAATGGCCGACACTTTTTACCGGCAACCGACGGCGGCGCGCCGGAAGTCGTGCGTCCGGAGTTCAGTTTTCCGCTGGAACAGTCGCTTAAATTGCTCGATCAAATCTGGCTACCGCTGCCTTTCCTGCGCTTTAATCCTCCGCGCACCTTTATGGCAGGCCCGGATAACTGGGCGCGGGTGCAAATCCGTCAGCTGGATACGCCGGAAGCGGACGGCAGCACGCACCGCGTGGTGATTGCTTTTGATACCCGTGTGGTGGAAGGCGATGATGAACAAACTCAGCTCGCCCCGACGCCTGATGATGTGAAAAACGGCATCAGTTTTGCGCTGGCCTGGCATAACGACGAACTGCCGGAATTCCTTGACCAGACCTGGGTTGACGGCTGGCTGCGTGAAGTGTTTACCGAACAATCCGCCATTCGCGAACAGCGTGAGGCACGCAACATCAAAGTTGCCCTGCGCGAGTTTGAATATCAGGCGCACTACCTGAATTTACTGGAAATGCTCGGCAGTCAGCTGGGTATTCCTGAGCTTAAAATCAGCGGTGCCACCTTGCAGGAACCGTCCATCAACGTGGACCTGATTCTGGATGTTGGTAACTCGCATACCTGCGGCATTCTGGTTGAAGATCACGTCGGCGAAACTGACGGTCTGAAGCAGACCAGCGAACTGCAACTGCGCGACCTTTCTCAGCCGCATTTTCTCTATAACGAACTGTTCGAAAGCCGCGTGGAATTTGCTCAGGCGCGCTTCGGCAAACCTAACTTTTCTGCCGAAAGTGGCCGGGAGGATGCGTTTATCTGGCCGTCGATTTTGCGTGCCGGTCGCGAAGCCAGTCGTCTGGCTTTACTGCGCGAAGGCACCGAAGGATCAACCGGGATTTCCAGCCCGCGCCGCTATCTGTGGGATGAAGACAGTTATACGCCTGGCTGGCGTTTCAGTCAGGGCGGGCACGGCGCGATCACTGAACCGGTCGCGGCGGCCATGCCGCTGACGTTTCTGATTAACGATGAAGGCCAGCCGCTGTCTGATTTGCCCGTTGAAGATCGTCTTCCGGTGTTTTCGGCGCACTACAGTCGCAGTTCTGTGATGACGCTGATGTTGTCCGAACTGCTGGCGCAGGCGCTGATGCAAATAAACAGCCCGGCTCAGCGAACCAAAATGCTGCGATCTTCCGCCCCGCGTCAGTTACGCAATATCATTCTTACTCTGCCTTCGGCGATGCCTAAACCGGAGCGCGAAATCTTCCGCCGCCGTATGCAGGAAGCGATTGGTCTGGTGTGGAAATCGATGGGCTGGCATCCGTCTGATGACGGTTTTAAACATCCGGCTGACAAGGCGAAAAGCCTGATGCCGGTGCCGGATGTGCAGATGGAATGGGACGAAGCCACCTGCGGCCAGATGGTGTATCTGTATAACGAAACGCAGGTGAACTTCGGCGGACATACCGGTGAATTTTTTGCCAGCATGGCGCGTCCTGACCGCGAACTGGCGGATGACGAACCGGTTGGCAAAACCCTGCGCATCGCCTCCATTGATATCGGTGGCGGCACTACCGATCTGGCGATTACCCAATACTGGCTGGATGACGGTATGGGGAATAACGTCAAAATTACCCCGCGTCTGCTGTTCCGCGAAGGCTTCAAAGTGGCGGGCGACGATATTCTGCTCGACGTCATTCAGCTCTACATTTTGCCAGCGCTTCATGCGGCACTGAAAAAGGCCGGTCTGGCGAATCCTGATGGGCTGATGACGCGTCTGTTCGGCAGCGAAGGTCGCATGGACGGGCACGCAACGCTGCGCCAGCAAAGCACGTTGCAAATTTTCATTCCGCTGGCCCATGCGGTGCTGGAAGTGTATGAACGTTTTGACCCGCTGGACACTCACGCGGAAATTGACGCACCGTTTGGTGAGTTGCTGGAACAGCTACCGACGCAAAAAGTGCTTGATTATCTTCATACTGAAATCCAGCGCGTGCTGCCTGCCGGTTCCGCGGTCTTTGATATTTTGCAGACACCGCTGGTGCTCAAGCTCAGCAAGCTGCACGGTGAATTTTTATCAAACCGGATGAGTATTACTCAGAATCTGCGTTCACTGTGTGAAGTGGTGTCGTTGCATGATTGCGATGTCCTGCTGCTGACCGGCCGCCCTTCGCGCTTCCCGGGGATTCAGGCATTGTTCCGTCACCTGCAACCGCTGCCAATCAACCGCATGTTATCGCTTGACGGTTATCACACCAGCGGCTGGTATCCGTTTAACAAACTCGGTCGTATCGACAACCCGAAATCTACCGCCGCCGTGGGCGCAATGCTGTGTCTGCTGGCGCTGGATCTGCGTCTGCCGGGCTTCTATTTCAAAGCCGGTGATTTCCAGCCTTATTCGACGGTACGTTATCTGGGCATGCTCGATGGCAATCAGGCGCTGACCGACGAGAACGTCTGTTACAGCGATATTGACCTCGATGCCCATGATTACAAACTCGACAGCGCGGCCAGTTTCCGTATTCGTGGTGCCATTTGTCTGGGCTTCCGTCAGCTGGAAAATGACCGCTGGCCTGCGTCACCGCTGTATACCCTTTCAATTGCCGAACCTGAACTGGCGCGTAAAGTGGCCGGTGACAGTGTGCTGCGGGTGAAACTGGCGGTGAAAAAAGGCGAAGACCACCCGACGCCTGAATTTTTTGATATTGCCAGCGCAGTGCTGGATAACGGCACCAAAGTGCCCGTTCATCACCTGCGTCTGCGGCTAAATACACTGGGCGAAAGCCATTACTGGATCGACAGTGGGAGCGTATTCGTCTCATGACAACCCGCACAACAGCAACAATCCCGGCACAGGCAGTGACTACAAATGTGCTGCAACGTCAGTTTGCCGCCGCGTCTGACACCATCGGTGACGCGCTGAACTGGGTGGAACACACCCGCGCTCAGGCACCGCGTTTAGATCTTGAAGCTGACCGGCTGAATTTGCAGCTAAAACGCTGCCGCGATAAAGCGCAGCGTCTGGCACTGGCCTGCGAACTGCCGCCCGCGCTGGGCTTTTACGGTCATTCTCAGGCGGGAAAATCCTATCTGATCTGCTCGCTGGCAGCGGGGAATTATGGCCGGCTGGAAATCCGTCTGGGCGGCGTCACGCTGGATTATCTGACGCAAATTAATCCAGGCAGCCGCACTGCACGCCTTGCCACCCGCTTCACCCGTCAGTCTGATGTGCGCGACCGGGCTTTCCCGGTACGCGTGTTGTTACTCAATGAGCCAGATCTGGCCCGCATTGTTATCCGCGCCTTCCAGCCGGACAGTCATTATCACGTGCCGGATACGCAGCAGATCACCGAGCATCTGAATAAGCTGATGATGCATCGCCAGCCGGAGCCGGTTGAAGGCTTCAGCAGCGAGCAGATTATGGGATTATGGGATTCTATGATTCGGCTGGATGCCCGTCGTTTTCGCCACCTCAATGCGCACTTCTGGCCGGTCGCGGTAAATCTCGCGCCGTATCTGAATGTCGATGACCGTGCGCGTTTGTTTTCCATACTGTGGGACAACGTGCCCGCGCTGACCACGGCTTACCGTCATTACGCGCATACGCTGCAACATCTGGGTGGCGCAAAAAGTCTGCTGGCTCCGCTCAGCGTGCTGGTTGATGACGCGATGCAACCGGCTGATGGGATTTTCAGTCAGTCTCCGGCCTTTGACATTGAGATTTCCGTCTGCCCCGAAGTTGAAGGTACGAGCACAGCACCGGTGACGTTGTCACTTGAAGAGCTGACCTTGCTGGCCGCAGAAGTGCAAATCCCCCTGCTTTCGCCGCCACACGAGGCCTTATTCGAACAGTTTGATTTGCTGGATTTACCGGGCTACGGCAGCGCTGAGGACGATGAAATGGACGATGATGGCGGTGATGATATCAGCCCGCTGTTTCGTGCCAAAGTCGCTTATCTGCCGGAACGTTACACCGACCGCCATGAGATGAATATGCTGATGGTTTGCACCGCTGCGGATAAACGCGATGATGTGGTCGCTGTGGGCCGGACGCTTGAGCACTGGGTGAAAGAGATGCACGGCGAAAACACACAGGTGCGCAGTCGCCGCAAACCGGGGCTGGTGTGGGTGCTGACCCCGTTCGACCGGCGGATGACGCAGTCTGTGCATTTCGACGAGGCCGTCCAGCGTCATGTCGGCAATCCGGGCGATGCCTGGGGCGCGTTGCTGGCGATGGACGAGCGGGGTCTGCAACGCATGGCGGATTATCTGGTGGCTGAAATTCGTCCTGATGTGCGTCTCAACCGTCTGAGTGAATTGCGCGATGAACTGCATCGTGAACTGGCGGATAACCTGCTGGGTCGCTGGTATCAGGAAGGCGAAGCGGCTGACCCGTTGCAGAAACAGCGCACGGTACAAACAGTGATTAAAGCGCTGCAAACCCGCACCGGTGTTCATGGCGAACTACTGGAAAAGCTGTTGCCTGGCCGCGACGAGCTGCACCGTATTTATCTGGAACATACCGGCCAGCCAGTGGATTCCGGCGCTCAGGATCAAAACGGTGCAGAGAGTTTTGGTATTGGCATTGATATTGATCTGTTCGCTGAACAACAGGACGCGCCAGTCTGGCAGGCTAAACCGGATGACGGCACCGCCTTTGCCCGTCAGGTACAGCGTTACTGGATCAACCATCTGCGCAGCCTGCCGGAAAACGAACCCTTGATCGCCTTGCTTGGCGTGGCGAAACCGACGGTTGAATTGCTGATGGAAGAGCTGATCACCGCCAGTTTCCGACTTAATATGGGCGAAGCGCTGGTGCGGTCTCTGGGCAGCACATTACCGGCAGGCGCGCGTGAACATGATCATCATGCCGACCGGCAGGTTTCCCGTGCGCTGACCGTGCTGGGTGATTTTGTGGCGTGGCTGGGTTTTGAAAAACAACCGGAAGCTGAGCGTCCGGAAAGCCGTATTAACAAAGGCCACAAGATTTTCGCCAAACCGAAGAAAAGCGTCGCCAGCTGGAAGTCATCCCAGCGCCTGACTAAACTATCGGCTACCCCGACCAATTCCACCGCGTTTTATATCTACGACTGGCTGGTGGGTTTGCAGGAAAGCATCATGCGTAATGCAGGTTACGCAGCGGGCGGTGAAATCCCGGCAACGCAACGCGACAGTCTGGCGCGGTTGTTGAAGGTGTTGAGAGTCGCAAGCTGAAAAAACCCGGGACACCAGCGTGGTGTTCCGGGTTTTGGTATTAATTCTCACCTTAAGTGGGCTGCCAGGCGTTCTTCTGCAAACCAACTGAAAGCACAAAATTCTATGACGAGGGAGTAAGCGCAGAGTGATCGACTGCCGCAAAAGCGCAATCTGAGTTACACAAAATGCCGGTAAGGCGACTATAAGTATGGGGTCAGGAAATTTCATTCACTGCTCTGAGCGTTCGCAAAGAGCCGAAAAGGAGTCCATATGACTGATATCGCTATGTTACTCGGCAAAGAAGCTGATTCACTGCTGCAGCATCAATGTTCCACCATCACCGCCGATCAGCTTTATCTTCCCGGGAGCGATTTTGTTGACCGTGTAATGATCGACAATAACCGCTCTCCCCGCGTGCTTACCGCAATGCAAAACTTGTATAACACCGGACGCTTAGCCAAAACGGGTTATCTGTCCATTTTGCCGGTGGATCAGGGCGTCGAGCACTCCGCAGGCGCTTCTTTTGCCGCGAATCCCCTCTACTTCGATCCTAAAAATATTGTCGAACTGGCAATTGAAGCCGGCTGTAACTGTGTGGCATCCACATACGGTGTCTTAGCGTCAGTTTCACGCCGCTATGCCCACAAAATTCCATTCCTGGTCAAGCTGAATCATAACGAAACCCTGAGCTATCCGACGCAATACGACCAGACGCTGTATGCCAGCGTGGAACAGGCATTTAATCTTGGTGCGCAGGCAGTCGGTGCGACGATTTATTTTGGCTCGGAACAATCTCGCCGCCAGATTGAAGAAATTTCAGCCGCTTTCGAGCGTGCGCATGAACTGGGAATGGTCACTGTTTTGTGGGCGTATCTGCGTAATCCGGCGTTTGTGAAAGACGGCAAGGATTATCATTCCAGCGCCGATTTGACCGGACAAGCCAACCATCTGGCTGCGACCATTGGCGCGGATATCGTGAAACAGAAAATGGCGGAAAATAACGGCGGCTATACAGCGGTGAAATTCGGTTATACCGATGAGCGCGTGTATTCCAAACTGACCACCGATCACCCCATCGATCTGGTACGTTATCAGCTGGCTAACTGTTATATGGGGCGTGCAGGTTTAATTAATTCCGGCGGTGCGGCCGGTGAAAATGATATCCAGGAATCGGTCCGTACGGCAGTTATCAATAAACGTGCGGGTGGCATGGGCCTGATTCTGGGGCGCAAGGCCTTTAAGAAATCTATGAAAGAAGGCGTTTCTCTGATAAACGCTGTACAGGATGTTTATCTGGATAAGAAAGTCACTATTGCCTGATGCTATTTTAGCAATGTAAGTTTAGAAGTATAAGTGTAGTAATATATGTATGTTGGCCGGAAGGTTTCTTCCGGCTTTTTCAGGCATCATCTCAGAATATTTTGTTTTTAATTAATTTCAGACAACTGAGTAATTCCGAATCCGATAGCAGATTGAATTTAGCCATGATTTTTCTTTTATGCACGCTGACGGACTTCTCTGCTATCTGCAATTTTTTGGCAATATGCCCCACATCATTACCCGCGTGGATCAGCGTTGCAACTCTGGCCTCTTTTGCAGACAACTCTGGTTGCTTGCAGTTGGCACAATCACGTGGCAACTGGTCAGGAATACCCGTCGTGTGGTTCGCCCAGCCGCTGATCACCCGTTTTCTGATGTGTTCAAGAGAGCTCTTACGGTTAATAAAAATAATGTTAGTAATACACAACGGCAGGTCTGTGACGAACGGCACTGTCCGGCAGTCGTACACGGCAATAATCAAACTGTGCGGAGTGCGTTGCTGAAATAGTGGCTGGCAAATAGTACTTTCGCCAGCGCTGAATCTTTTAACGATAATGTTCGCAGCAGGAATGTTTTCTTCAGTCAGATCAGATATCTGTACAGGGATTTTCTTTTCCAGAGAAAATATCTGCGTAAGGAAATTCTCCATACCATAACGATATGCTGCATTCGGATCATCAAAAATAATATTTAACATGACGGGCTTCAGCTTATTAAGATAATAAATAGCGCCTGTTATCCTCTTGCAGGCTTGCGGCTGATATTACTCAGTTACGGGTAGTGCTCAACATTTTTCGAGTCTACTTTTACACCATAAAAACTGTTGATTTTAAAATTTCCCTGTTCAATGAGTGAATTGTATCTTACGGATACTCCTTTTCTGTAATAACCTCGGATAAAGATAATCCCATGAGGGGTGGTTAATGACTCGCTTCGCCTGCCGCTTAATCTGATTAAACAAAATTCAAAAATTTTATCGGAACATCAAAGCAGTAACGCTAGAATGTTCACTATATTTTCTGCATTCAGCCGATCAAAATTCTCACGGTTGTTTCTCCGACTGTCTCAGGGGGCATACGGATGTTGATAGGGATAGATTTAGGTACTTCAAACTGTGCTGTTTCGATATGGCAGGACGGTCAGTCTCTGCTGGTTCCCAATGTCTATGGAAAAAACCTGACCCCTTCGGTGGTCGGGATAGACGATGACGGGCATATGCTGGTCGGGGCCCCCGCACATGCACGCTTATTTACTCATCCGGAACTTACCCTCGCCAGTTTTAAACGTTTCATGGGAACGGATCATTCATTCCGACTGGGTAACCAGCATTTTCGTGCTGAAGAACTGTCCGCCCTGCTTCTGCGTAGCCTGAAAGCAGACGTGGAACAGCACTGTGGCTGCAAGTGTGACCGCGCCATCATCACCGTCCCTGCTTACTTCAACGATGTACAGCGTAACGCGGTCAGGGCTGCGGGTGAACTCGCAGGGCTGCATGTTGAACGTTTGCTCAACGAGCCGACCGCCGCATCGCTGGCTTACGGACTGGCAAATCAGCAGGAACATAAATTTCTGGTGTTTGACCTGGGCGGCGGCACTTTTGATGTCTCGATCATCGATATGTTTGAAGGCGTGATCGAAGTCCGCGCCAGCAGCGGCGATGTCTTCCTTGGCGGTGATGATTTCACGCGCAGTCTTGCCAGCTGGATGTTGAGCCAATATCCCCGTCTGGATAAAGAAAATACCGCATTGTTCGGACAATTACTGACACTGGCTGAAAAAGCCAAGTGCCAGCTGACGACTGAAGAGAGCACCACGCTGCAATACCAGTGGCAGGCTGAAACTCTTAGCTGGAACCTCACTACCGACATTCTGTTGCAGTGCTGCGAAAGCACGCTGGAGCGGATGAAAAAGCCGGTGATGCAGGCACTGCGTGATGCCAGATTCTCGGCCGATGAAATGGATCACATCGTGCTGGTTGGTGGTGCCACGAGGATGCCGCTGGTACGTCAGGCGGTAGCTCGTCTGTTCGGGCGCTTCCCACGCATTGAGTTGCAACCCGATGAAGCCATTGCAATCGGGGCCGGTATTCAGGCCGGACTGGTGCTTCAGGATCAGGCACTCGACGATATTGTTCTCACTGACGTGATGCCATTTACACTCGGTATCGCTACTTCGCGTCGCAAGGGCGAAGGTTATGAAGATGGCCATTTCCTGCCGCTGATCGAGCGCAACAGTTTTGTGCCAGTGAGCCGGGTCGAAACCATCATGACGGTGTTTGACCAACAGAAACATCTGGATATCTGCGTTTATCAGGGAGAGTCCCGGCTTGTTTCCGATAACGTACTGCTCGGCATGCTCAGAGTTGATGTTCCTCCTCTCCCTGCCGGTGAGGCCAGCGCTGACGTCCGTTTCACTTACACTCTGGATGGTATTCTGGAGGTGGAGTGCAAGATCAACAGAACGGGCCTGAGCGAAAAACTGGTCATAGAAAAAGCGCCGGGCAGCCTGACACCCGAGCAAATTACTGAAAGCTTGCGAAAACTCGATGCCATCAAACAGCATCCGCGTGAACAACTGGTTAACCGGCAACTGGTGGCCGAAGCGAATGCGTATTATGAGCAGAGCCTTGGTGAACAGCGACAATATATTGCCGATCACCTGTACCAGTTTGAACGAATTCTTGATACGCAGGATGCCCGCCAGATCGCTGCAGCGCGCAAGGAAATCGAGGAACTGATCGCGTATCTGCGCAGGGAATGGGAGTAAACGGATGGGCATCTGGTCAGTCTTAGACATCGAACCTACTGATGATCTGAGTATTATCAAACGCGCTTACGCCCGGAAATTGAAAACCACGCGGCCAGATCAAGATCCGGTAGGCTATCAGCGGCTGAGGGAGGCGTTCGAGCAGGCGAAGGATATTTCCCATTCCGCGGATTTAAATCCTCCCCAAGACCGTGCTTTCATCGACGTGGTGAAGGCTGAATACAATGAGCCGGTTTCACAACAGCAGGTCCTCAATCAGGTCGATGAAATTGTGACTTTGCTGCTAGCCGATGCCACCGCCGGTTTTGAAAGGCTATACACCTGTTTGTTTGACGGTCCGCTGGAAAATATTCACGCCCGCGAAATGTTCAGCCATTTTTTGGCAGAAGAATTGGGTAAACGTAAAGGCGTTACCCGTTCAATGTTAATCAATGTGGCTGCCATGATGGGATGGGAAATCGAGAATTTCAGACCTGAAGGGATTTCAGCGGACCAGTTATGGGCGATTTACGCACAGGCGGAGAACACAGAGGCTTCGCAATACTGGGACTCCCTCGTCAATAAACCCGAGAAGTCCATGCAGGAACATGAACGATTTGAGCTTTTGAGCGTTGAGGGCAAAAAGCTGCCTTTTATGGCAAGGTTAATTCCCGGTTATGTCGGCAAGCTACGCCAGACTGTAGAGGAAATCAGCGCGTACCATCCTGTCTTGCTGGAGCGAGTAAATCCTCAGCTATTTAAAACATTATCCGGGCTGCGTTTAGAACTGGACTGGAGTACAGCATTTTTTATCGTGTTCTGGGGAATGGCGATCGCTATTGGAATTCGCCACGACGAACATCCGCTGCGCGATATGTCGATTATTATTTGCGTTCTCCTTGTCTGTACGTGGTGTAAAAGCGAGCTACAGCGCAAATTCAGACATTCTCAGCACGTTGTGGCGATATACGAAACTCTGCTTTCGCTTCTCATTTTGGCCGTGTTTGCTAAAATTTTCAGCGGCCTTTATGGGCAACTGCATTTTATGTACGACGACCCGGGCCGTGGTCCTGCACTTTTTGGCATGCTTACCGCTTTCGTACTTTTCCTCATATGGGCAATTTGTCCGCGATACTGGCGCTGGTACAACCTTATCAGCAATAGCCTGACCGCATTTGTCATATTCCCCTGGCAGCAGGCAAAAAAAACGGGGGTGGTATGGCGCATTGTCATTTGTGCCGTGATGTTATTCCTCTATTCGTGGCTAGTGACCTGGGCGGTGGCATGAACAACCCACACCTCTGGTCAGTCTTAGACATCGAACCTACTGATGATCTGAGCATCATCAAACGCGCTTACGCCCGGAAATTGAAAACCACGCGGCCAGATCAAGATCCGGAAGGCTATCAGCGGCTGAGGGAGGCGTTCGAGCAGGCGAAGGGTTATGCGGCGCGCTCTTTGCAGAGTGACGTTGTCACGGAGATTGTCGATGAATCCCCTTCTTTCACCTTACCGACGCCGGTTCACATTGAGCCTTTAAAAGAACTCACGCCAGATATTGATGATGCGCTGGAGCAGGAATTAGAGGCGTTAAAGCCGGTGACAGAAATCATTGATGTCATGATGGACGATGAAACCGAAGGCCTGAGCCTGCTGAAATCCGCGCTATCCGGCGGGCTTTTACAAAATCTGCGTCTGCGGGAAGTATTCAGTCAGGAACTGGCTGCGCAACTGAGTGAGCGCGAGGGACTGAATTCGGCCCTGCTTATTCGTGTTTCAGAGGTCATGGGTTGGGATATTGATCATTATCAGCCGGAAGGTATTTCCCCATACCGGCTGGCGGCACTTCAGCATCAGGTTGAAATGACCGGTGCAAACTATTACTGGTCGCACATGGAACGGGAGTATCAGAATTCAGCGCTTAACCGTTTGCGCCTGAGACTTCTGACCGTTGAAGGCGCTACGTTGCCGTGGTGGGCCAGACTGGTGCCAGATTTTATGACATCGCTGCACGACAAGCTCAGAGACATCAGGACTTATTATCCTGCACTGTTGCCGCGTTTAAATTCAGTTTTACTGAAAACGTTGTCTGAAACCCGAGTGGTTTTGCGCTGGGGAACGGTATTTCTGACGGGCTTCTGGCTGTTGCTCATCATGCTGGCGACACGCGAACATCCGGATCCCTGGCGGTCACGTATCATACTCATTGCCATCATTGGCTTGTATATTCACGGCTACAGTTTTCTTGAACAAAAACTCCGTAAGTGGCCGCGAATATTGTGTGGCACGGTGTGCGCGTTCTCGCTGCTGTCGGTCGGTATTATCGTGAAGATAATGTTGGGCTTTTTCACGATGTTTAAGCCTGAAACGGGAAACCTGGCTATGGCCGTCACCAATTACGCGGTACTCAGTGCCAGCAGTTTTTGCGTGCTATGGATGATGGCGCCAAAACACTGGAAGTGGTATGGCGTTCCATTAAACTCGATGATTATTTTAGTGATTTTCCCCTGGGAGTGTATGAAAAAAGCCTCAGGAGTGGTGGGTGTTGTGGCCTTCATTTTGCTGCTGGCAATGTATTCTCTGCTGATCGCTTTCGGCTTCCGTTAGTTATTGCGGGCGGGCTGCTTTTGATAAGCAAGCCCGCCCGGACACTTATTCTGTCAGCACCCAGACACTGACACTGCCCCCGGCGCAGAAGAATACTGCCGATCCTTTTTCGTCAGTTTCGATGATATCTTCGCGGTTACCCAGCAGGTCATGCCATTTTTTATGGCCGAAATTATCACCCATTTCGATGGCTTTTTCCCCGGCTTCACTGTTTGACATCACGACGACACAGCCCGGATGCTCGGCGGTACCGCTGCGGCTGAAGGCCAGACAGTTCGGGTGATCAAAATAATCGGTCTGAACGCCCCATGCGTGGGTTTGCCGCGCCTTGATCAGCGTTTCGAGTCCAGGGATCACCGGCATGTCGATGGTGTAGCTGTTGCCGTCATCGCCTTCATCTTCGTAATTCGCACCGCACAAGTCCGGATAAAAGACGATCGGCACGCCCTGTTCACGCAGCAAGATCAGCGCATAGGCCAGCGGTTTGAACCAGGGTTCAATAGGCGCTTCCAGTGACTGCAACGGCTGAGTATCGTGGTTTGCCACCAGCGTGACGGCATGTGCCGGATCGGCTGCTACCAGCGTATTGTCGAAAATCTGGCTCAGGTTGTAATCTGCGCCTTGCTTTGAAGCGTGATGAAAATTCAGCTGCAACGGCGCATCGAAAAGCATGGTTTTGCCTTCGACCTGCTCAATATAATTTTGCAGCGTCGGCACATCGTGCGACCAGTATTCAGCCACGATATAAATCGGTTCTTCAGCCTCATTCTGGACATGATCGATCCAGTCTTTATAAAACCATGCCGGTATGTGCTTAACCGCATCCAGACGGAATCCGGTGCAGCCGGTCTGTTCAAGAAGCCAGCGTGCCCAGTATTTAAGCTCTTCGCTGACCGCGTTGTTGCGAAAATCGACATTGGCGCCCATCAGATAATCGTAGTTACCGAATTCGTCATCCACCTGATCGTTCCAGCCGCCACCGGTGTAATCGTTGATGATTTTGAAGATGCCATTCTCGTCAGGATTTTCGATATGATCGACGCCGCTGAAGCAGTGAAAATCCCAGATGAATTTCGAATACTGGCCGTTGCGGGCAGCGAATATAAAGCGCGTCCAGGCATCGGCCTCAATGATGTCGTCACTGATTTCTTCACGATTATCGATATTGACGCGGTTTACCTGCACGCGTTCTTTCTCATCCGCACCCATTTTATGATTGAGCACCACATCAAGGATCACGCCCATTCCGTTAGACTTCAGTGCGTTGATGGCGGCGAGTAAACCCTCTTTGTCGCCGTATTTTGTTGCGCGGCTTCCCTTCTGGTCAAACTCACCCAAATCGAACAAATCGTAGGTGTCATAACCAACCGAGTAACCGCCGGAATCCCCTTTATAAGCAGGCGGGAGCCACGCGGCGGTGATACCGGTTTCGGCCAGCCATGCGGCCTTTTCGGCCACTTCCGGCCAGAGTTGTCCACCGTTCGGGTAATACCAGTGAAAGAACTGAAACAACGTAGGATTCTGCATACAGGCTTTCCATTCAGATGACCGGGAAATGAAGTATGGAGCAGGAATGGAAAAAATGCGGCGCGGAGCAAAAAAAAGCCGGTCAGTGAGGTGACCGGCTTTGAGATTACGCGGGAGTATGATCAGTCAATATCAGGATGCTGCGCAATCAGGTTCTTTCTTTTAGCTTCAAGTTCAACAATCTGAGCGTCAATATCTTCGATTTTCTGTTCGATATTGTCGTGATGTTCCTGAAGGATTTCTTTCGCTTCTGCACGGTCCGATGCGGCCGGCGTTGCGCCTTTCAGCGGACGGTTAGCCGTTTCTTTCATGAAGATACCGGTCACCAGGCCGATGATTGCCACCACCATCAGGTAGTAAGCAGGCATATACAGGTTACCGGTGGCTTCGACCAGCCAGGCGGCGATGGTCGGTGTCAGACCGGCAATCAGCACGGAGATGTTGAAAGCAATCGCCAGCGCGCTGTAACGGATGTGTGTCGGGAACATGGCCGGCAGTGTCGATGCCATGACGCCGATGAAGCAGTTCAGCAATACCGCGAGGATCAGAAGTCCGGCAAAAATCAGCCCGACAACACCGCTGTTAATCAGAATGAAGCACGGGATAGCCAGAATGAACAGACCCACGCTGCCGATCAGAACGAACGGTTTACGGCCAAATCGGTCACTCAGCAAGCCCATGAACGGCTGTACAAACAGCATACCGACCATGATGGCAATGATAATCAGCACGCCGTGATCTTCTGAGTAATGCAGGCTGTGAGACAGGTAGCTCGGCATGTACGTCAGCAACATGTAGTAAGTGACGTTAGTCGCAATCACCATCCCGACGCAGACGATCAGCGGTTTCCACTGCTTGGTCAGAATTTCACGGAAAGAGACTTTCGGCGGCTCTGCAATGTCCTTACGGGAATCGCTGTCGATTTTATCAACGTGCTGCTGGAACGTCGGGGTCTCTTCCAGCGCATGACGCAGGTAGATACCGATCAGGCCCAGCGGTGCGGCGATGAAGAACGGAATACGCCAGCCCCATTCGAGGAAGTTGGTTTCACCGACAATGCTGGAAATCAATACCACCACGCCCGCGCCGAGGATAAAACCGGCGATAGAGCCGAAGTCCAGCCAGCTGCCGAGGAAGCCACGTTTTCTGTCAGGGGAATATTCGGCAACGAAAATCGCTGCACCGGTGTATTCACCCCCGACCGAGAAGCCCTGTGCCAGTTTAGCCAGTAACAGCAAAATCGGAGCCCAGATACCGATGGTGGCGTAACCGGGGATCAGGCCGATACAGAAGGTACTGACCGACATGATAATGATGGTGACGGATAATACTTTTTGACGGCCAAACTTATCGCCCAACGCACCAAAGAACAGGCCGCCCAGAGGCCTGACGAGGAACGGAACGGAGAAGGTAGCCAGAGCGGCAATCATCTGAATGCCCGGATCGGCGCCCGGGAAGAAGACCTGACCCAGTGCAAAAGCGACAAAGCCGTATACACCGAAGTCGAACCACTCCATTGCGTTACCTAACGCAGCTGCGGTGATCGCCTTCTTGAGCTTGGAATCATCAATGATAGTAATGTCGTTGATTTGCATCGGTTTAACGCGTTTCTTTCTTAATCTAATCATGTACATCCCTTTTCTAAAATAACTTCACTGTGTAAAGCGTGAGGTATGTGTTCAGCACCCTTAATCTATTTTGGGTATCAATTGTTATTTACGAAACCATGACATTATAGAATGTTTTTTACAGAAGGGAAAAATGTGATCAATGTTGCATTTTCGGCAGCGACCGCCGCCAGTGTGCAACGGTAAGTGGTAATGTGTTTTCAATTTAATGAAATTGCATTTCAATTAATAAACAAAAGCCCACACACGGCTGATTTTATTGCCACTTATGAGGTGAATCATGGCGAAAGGTTCTCAGATTCAATTCAATTTTCACACGGTTCAGGACGCACAGACCGGCGCGCGCGTGACGCGTCTGACCCCGCCCGATGTTCTTTGCCATCGCAACTATTTCTATCAGAAATGCTTTACCCGTGACGGCGGCAAGCTGCTGTTTGCTGGTGAGTTTGAAGGTAACCGCAACTATTATCTGCTGGATCTGCAGACGCAAAAGGCGGTTCAGCTGACGGAAGGGCAAGGTGACAATACCTTCGGTGGCTTCCTGTCGCCAGACGATCAGTGTCTGTATTACGTGAAAAATGAGCGCAGTTTGCAGTGCGTAAAACTGGACGATTTCAGCGAGAAAACCGTTTATACCGTGCCGGAAGATTGGGTTGGATACGGCACCTGGGTGGCGAACAGCGAATGCACCAGTCTGGTGGGCATTGAAATCAGTCGTAAAGACTGGACGCCGTTATCTGACTGGAAAATCTTCCAGGAGTTTTATCACAGTCATCCCCGCTGCCGCCTGTTGCGTGTCGATCTCATCAACGGCAAGTCCCGCGTGATACACGAAAAGAATGAATGGCTCGGGCATCCGATTTATCGTCCTTTTGACGACCATACCGTCGCGTTCTGTCATGAAGGCCCGCACGATCTGGTGGATGCCCGCATGTGGCTGGTGGATGAGGATGGCAGCAATGTGCGCAAGGTGAAGGAACATGCACCGGGTGAAAGCTGTACGCACGAATTCTGGGTGCCGGACGGCTCCGCGCTGATGTATGTGTCTTATCTTAAAGGCCAGCACGACCGCCATATCCGCCGTTTTGATCCGCAAACCGGCGAAGATATTTGCCTGATGACCATGCCTGCGTGTTCGCATCTGATGAGTAATGAGAACGGAACGCTGCTGGTCGGTGACGGTTCCGGCACGCCGGTTGATGTGAAAGATACCGCCAGCCATACGATTGAAAACGATCCATGGCTGTATATTTTCGACGCCCGTACCCGTCAGCATGCCCCGCTTGCTGCCCATAACAGTTCATGGCGTGTGCTGGATGGCGACCGTCAGGTGACGCATCCGCACCCTTCTTTCTCGCCGGACGACCGTCACGTGCTTTTTACCACCGATTACGAAGGCCTGCCGGCGCTGTATCTGGCAGAAATTCCGGATGCCCTGCTCAGCTCGTTAAGAAAGGACTAACCGATGTTTGTATTTAAAAAAGAGATCCCCTTACAGGATTTAGGTGACGGTGTAAGCCGTCGCGTTCTGGCACATAACGGCAGCATGATGGCCGTCGAAGTGTATTTTGAGGAAGGCGCAGTCGGGCCGATGCATAACCATGTGCATGAGCAACTGACGTACGTGCTTTCCGGTCGCTTCAAATTCACTATCGGCGAGGAAACTCACGAAGTGACCGCGGGCGACACGTTATACAAAAAACCGTACATCATGCACGGCTGCGTGTGTCTGGAGAAAGGGGTGTTGTTAGATACCTTCACGCCCCAAAGAATGGATTTTCTGTAACCCGTCATCTTTTGAGCCGTCTCTGCGTTGGCTGCCTTGACTCACCCCGGTCACTTACTTTAGTAAGCTCCCGGGGATTCGCTCAGTTGCCGCCTTGATACAACTCAAAATATTTAGGGTTAAACGAATAGAGCTGCATAAAAAACCGGTGCCACATGGGCACCGGTTTTTTTGTCATCAAGAAAACGAAATCTTACGCGAGGATTTCACGCACGAAGGTTTCGATCTCTTTGTTCTGACAGTTCTCGAAGAAACATTTCTGGAAACGTTCACCGGTCACGGCGGTTTTCACCAGTTCCGGATCGATGGCACGCAGCGTATCGAGATAGTTTTCTTTCACTACCGCGGCTTTCACCTGGTTCAGAATACCGGCGTTGCGTACCTGAGGTTCTTTACGATCAGCCGGATAACCCTGGCCTTTCTCGCCGGTAAAGGCTTTCTCGAAGATGAAACGCACGTTGAGTTCTGCGCCCCAGCCGAAACCTTTGGCGAATGGCAGTGACAGTGCGTTGCCGTTGTTGATTTGCGCGAACAGGAAAGCATCTGCAGGATCAATACAGTAACCGCAGTTAACGCCCGGATGAATGTTCAGTGACATCAGCGCGCCCTGTCCGGTGCCGCAGCCCGCCACGACAAAATCAACCGCTTTGGAGTTGAGTAAAATGCTGGCCATGATACCCAGATGGATGTAAGTCAGGTGGTGATCCTGCTCATCAGACATGCCCACGTTGTACACCGGATATTCTTTCTCAGATGCCACTGCGTTCAGTTCTTTCAGGATAATCGCGTTTTTAGCGGCCTGACTGTTTTCCATCATCAATGCAATTTTCATGAGATTTCCTCTTTGGGCAGCGGTGTGACCCGCCGCTGTCGGTGATTATTGAGCAATAATTGGCGTAATTAACGAGCCAGCCAGCCGCCGTCAACGGCAATCGTGTAGCCATTAATATAGTCGGATGCCGGAGAAGACAGGAAAACAACCGGTCCCATCAGATCAGATGGCAAACCCCAGCGACCTGCAGGAATACGCCCCAGGATTTCTTCGCTGCGTGCTTCATCGGCACGAAGTTGCTGAGTGTTGTTGGTGGCCATGTAGCCCGGTGCAATGGCGTTCACATTGATATTGTGTTTCGCCCATTCGTTCGCCAGCAGACGGGTGACGCCCATCACGGCACTTTTCGATGCGGTGTAGGAAGGAACGCGGATGCCGCCCTGATAAGAAAGCATCGACGCAATGTTAATGATTTTGCCGCCGGTGCCCTGCGCGATGAATTGTTTCGCCACCGCCTGTGACATGAAGAAGACAGATTTGATGTTCAGGTTCATGACGTCATCCCAGTTCTTTTCGCTGAACTCAATGGCGTCTTCACGGCGGATAATACCGGCGTTATTGACCAGAATGTCGATATGGCCCATTTCCGACACCGCACGTTCGAGCAGCGCCGGGATCACTTTAGTATCGCTAAGGTCGGCCGTCAGGCTCAGGAAACGACGCCCTGTCGCGCCGACACGTTCGATGGTTTCAGCAGGTTCGACAATATTGATGCCGACAATGTCACACCCTGCTTCAGCAAGACCAATGGCCATGCCTTGCCCCAAACCGGTATCACAACCGGTGACGACCGCGACTTTTCCCTTCAGAGAAAAATTATCCAGAATCATGATGTTTCCTTTTCATAAAACGGAGGCGAATGCGCTTTTCCGTAGGATTTTTGGTTGTCGGGCTGTGCCCGGCTCCTGAGTCATGAAAGGAGTTTAACGAGAAAATTCTCTCAATTCAACAAAATGAAACATCATTTCAATTTAGATGAACTTTGATGTCGTTTTTTGTTGGGTTGATCACGTCCTGAGAAATGCCGCTGTGCGGATGCCTGAAATGGTCTTCATAAAGGGAGGGGAAAAGAAGAGATAAGTTCGACGTAAAGCATCGTGAGAATAACTGTGAGAGATGATGAGACACGCGAGAAAACAGAGTTCACTGCCCGGCAGGAAGCCGGGCCAGCGGTACACACTTACCGGGAGTAAGTGGAGAGAAGAATCAGTGCAGGCAGCCCTGACATTCCGCAGACATATTCAGACCGCGGCGCCAGTCACCAGGCGTCTGACCGAACTGACGTTTGAAGCTACGTGTAAAAGATTGTTGGGAGTCAAAACCCAGCGAAATCGCCACGCTGACAATCGGCTCACCGCTGCTGGCCAGCATATCGGCAGATTTCTTCAGTTTTTTCTCACGAATGAATTCGCCCATCGGTAAACCGGTGTGCTCTTTGAACATTCTCTGAAGATACCAGCGCGAATAGCCTGCACGTTTGGCAACGGTTTTAATATCCAGTCGCTCTTCCAGATTGTGATCGATCCAGTCGATCAGGTCGTGAATGAAATCCTCGGTTCTCATGGGCAATCTCCTGCTTTTTTTTTGGTTTGTGCGCCCCGAGGGCGACTCGTCTTTTTATAAACTGACCTAGTTTTCGCTTAAATGCAAGTTTTACTATTGCATTTAATTTGTCATTACCGGATAGTCACCCACCCCGAAGTAAACATTCTGTAAAATAGCACAGAAAGTGTAACAGTAATTCTTGCACTTTAGTAGGCGCATCCCTACAATCCCCTCGAATCAATTGTATCAGTATTTGATACATTATTGTGCTGATGAACGGCACAAGTCCCAAAAAAGTCAGATCAGGCAAAGGACGTTACCCGGCGGACAGGCCGTGTATTGCCTGGCAGCACTTACTCACTGGAAATTAAAATAATGATTAACCTGCAAAAATCACAGGTTGTTGCACGCGGCCGCTTCGATGGCTCGCATTTGACGTTGCGCCTTTCAGGGATCGCGCTGATGGTTGCCCTGCTTGCCGGGTGTGATAACAGCGTGGCACAAAATTCGGCTCCACCTGCCCCGCAGGTCAGTGCCGCAGATGTTTTGATTAAATCTATAAGCCAGTGGGATGCGTTTAACGGACGCGTGGAAGCGGTACAAAGTGTGCAACTGCGCCCTCGGGTGTCCGGTTACATCGATAAGGTGAATTATCAGGAAGGTCAGGAAGTGAAAAAAGGTCAGGTGTTATTCACCATTGATGACCGCACTTACCGCGCTGCACAGGAACAGGCTCAGGCAGAACTGGTCCGTGCGCGTAATCAGGCCGGTCTGGCGAGAAGTGAATCGGCACGTACCGAAGCGCTGATGGGCACCCAGGCGGTATCAAAAGAAATCGCCGAGCAGCGCCGTTCCGCAGCATCTCAGGCGCAGTCAGATGTGCTGGCCGCTCAGGCACAGCTTGATATGGCGCAGCTTAATCTTGATTTCACCCGCGTAACTTCACCCATTGATGGCCGCGCCAGCCGCGCGATGATCACTTCAGGAAATCTGGTGACCGCCGGTGACAGCGCCAGTGTGCTGACCACGCTGGTTTCGCTCGATACCGTTTATGTCTATTTCGACGTAGATGAAGGCACTTTCCTGCGTTATCAGGCGCTGGCCCGCGACGGAAAATTCAATGACAACCCGCAAAATCGTCTGCCGGTTCACGTGGGCTTAGTCGGCGAAAACGGTTATCCGCACCAGGGCGTGGTGGATTTCACCGATAACCAGCTCAATTCCGGCACCGGCACCATCCGTATGCGCGCCCTGCTCGATAACCGCGACCGTACTTTTACGCCGGGATTATTTGCCCGCGTTCAGATGCCGGGCAGCGCGCAGTTCAGCGCCATGCTGGTGGATGATAAAGCCGTGCTGACCGATCAGGACCGCAAGTTTGTGTATGTGGTCGATAAAGACGGTAAAGCCCAGCGTCGCGATGTGGAAGTCGGCAGGATGTCCGGCGGATTGCGGATTGTGCAAAAAGGTCTGGAAGCCGGTGATCGCGTCATCATTGATGGTGTGCAAAAAGTCTTTATGCCGGGAATGCCGGTGAATGCCAAAACCGTCAGCATGGCCGCCAATGTTGCCGCGCCTTCTCCTGCTGCCGTTCAATAAAAGAGAATCCTGACTCATGGACTTTTCCCGTTTTTTCATCGACCGGCCTATTTTTGCGGCTGTTTTGTCGATTTTGATTTTGGTCACCGGGGCTATTGCGATCCCTCTGCTGCCGGTCAGTGAATATCCTAACGTCGTTCCGCCAAGCGTGCAGGTACGCGCCGAATATCCGGGTGCCAACCCGAAGGTGATTGCTGAAACCGTGGCGACGCCGCTGGAAGAAGCCATTAACGGCGTGGAAAACATGGTGTACATGAAATCTGTCGCCGGTTCGGATGGCGTGCTGGTCACGACCGTCACTTTCCGTCCGGGTACCGATCCGGATCAAGCGCAGGTTCAGGTGCAAAACCGTGTAGCGCAGGCGGAAGCGCGTCTGCCGGAAGATGTCCGCCGTCAGGGGGTGACCACTCAGAAGCAATCGCCAACGTTAACTCTGGTGGTGCATCTGGTGTCCCCTTCCGGCAAATATGATTCCCTGTATCTGAGCAACTACGCCACGCTGAAAGTGAAAGATGAGCTGGCGCGTTTGCCGGGTGTCGGCCAGATCCAGATTTTTGGTGCGGGTGAATATGCCATGCGCGTCTGGCTGGATCCGAACAAAGTTGCTGCCCGTGGTCTGACGGCTTCTGATGTGGTGAAAGCCATGCAGGAGCAGAACGTGCAGGTTTCTGCCGGTCAGCTTGGCGCAGAGCCGATGCCAAAAGACAGCGATTATCTGCTGTCCATCAATGCGCAGGGACGGCTTAAAGACGAAGACGAGTTCGGCAAAATCATCCTGAAAAGTGGTGATAATGGTGAAATTGTTCGTCTGCGGGATGTCGCGCGCATCGAAATGGGTTCCGGCAGTTATGCGCTTCGTTCCCAGCTGAATAATAAAGATGCCGTGGGTATTGGTATCTTCCAGTCGCCGGGGGCTAACGCCATTGATTTGTCGGATGCCGTGCGTGCCAAGATGACTGAACTGTCGGCCCGCTTCCCGGAAGGCATGACCTGGCGTGCGCCGTACGACCCGACGGTGTTTGTGCGTGATTCGATCAGTGCCGTAGTCCATACGCTGCTTGAAGCCGTGGTGCTGGTAGTGCTGGTGGTTATCCTGTTCCTGCAAACCTGGCGTGCGTCGATCATTCCGTTACTGGCAGTGCCGATTTCAGTCATCGGGACATTCAGTATTCTGTATTTACTGGGATTCTCGCTCAATACGTTAAGCCTGTTCGGGCTGGTGCTGGCGATAGGGATAGTCGTTGATGACGCCATTGTGGTGGTGGAAAACGTCGAGCGAAATATCGAGGAAGGACTCGCCCCGAGAGAGGCCGCGCATCAGGCAATGCGGGAAGTTTCCGGGCCGATCATTGCGATTGCGCTGGTGCTGTGTGCGGTGTTTGTGCCGATGGCGTTTCTGTCCGGCGTAACCGGTCAGTTCTACAAGCAGTTTGCAGTGACTATCGCGATTTCTACCGTGATTTCCGCCATTAACTCGCTGACGCTCTCCCCCGCGCTGGCTGCACTGTTGCTAAAACCACATGGCGCGCCGAAAGACTTGCCGTCTCGTTTGATCGACCGTCTGTTCGGCTGGATTTTCCGTCCGTTCAACCGTTTCTTTAATGCCAGTTCTCATCGTTATCAGAGTGCGGTGTCGAAAACGCTCGGGCGTCGTGGTGCAGTATTTGGTGTTTATGTTCTGCTGTTGTGCGGCGCGGCATTTATGTTCAAAGCGGTGCCGGGCGGCTTTATTCCGACGCAGGATAAACTGTATCTGATCGCCGGTGTGAAGATGCCTGAAGGGGCGTCGCTGTCCCGTACAGACGCGGTGATCCGCAAAATCAGCGCCATGGGACTGAGTACCGACGGGGTGATTGATGCGGTCGCTTTCCCGGGACTGAATGCGTTGCAGTTCACCAATACGCCAAATACCGGCACAGTGTTCTTCGCGCTTAAACCCCTGAGCGAACGTACCCGCACGGCGGCAGAGATTAACGCGGAAATTAATGCCAAAATCTCGCAGATTCAGGAAGGATTTGCCTTCTCGATTATGCCACCGCCAATTCTCGGATTGGGTCAGGGTTCGGGTTACTCCCTGTATGTGCAGGATCGTGCAGGGCTGGGCTACGGTGCGTTGCAGACGGCGATCAATACCATGTCCGGTGCCATTATGCAGACGCCTGGCATGGGTTATCCTATTTCCTCTTATCAGGCTAACGTGCCTCAGCTGGATGCGCATATCGACCGCGATAAGGCCAAAGCTCAGGGCGTGTCCCTTGATGACCTGTTCAGTACGTTGCAGGTTTATCTCGGGTCGTCGTATATCAATGACTTCAACCGTTTTGGTCGTACCTGGAAAGTCATGGCGCAGGCCGATGGCCAGTTCCGTGACAGCGTGGAAGATATCGCTAATCTGCGTACACGTAACGATAAAGGCGAAATGGTGCCGATTGGCAGCATGCTGAATATCACCACCACTTACGGGCCTGATCCGGTGATCCGCTATAACGGTTACCCGGCGGCAGACCTGATTGGCGATGCTGATCCGCGCGTGCTGTCTTCTGCGCAGGCGATGACGGAGCTGACTGCAATGTCTAAAAATCTGCTGCCGAACGGGATGAATATCGAATGGACTGACCTGAGTTATCAGCAATCGACACAAGGTAACGCGGCGCTGATCGTATTTCCGATGTCGGTATTGCTGGCGTTCCTGGTGCTGGCGGCCTTGTATGAAAGCTGGACGCTGCCGCTGGCGGTCATTCTGATTGTTCCGATGACCATGCTGTCTGCGCTGTTCGGCGTCTGGCTGACCGGTGGCGATAACAACGTGTTCGTGCAGGTCGGGCTGGTGGTGCTGATGGGACTTGCCTGTAAAAACGCGATTCTTATCGTCGAATTTGCCCGCGAGCTGGAAATGCAGGGTAAAGGGATTATTGAATCGGCTCTGGAAGCATGTCGTCTTCGTCTGCGACCTATCGTGATGACATCAATTGCGTTTATCGCAGGGACCATACCGCTGATCCTGGGACACGGCGCCGGCGCGGAAGTACGCGGAGTGACGGGGATTACTGTGTTCTCCGGTATGCTGGGCGTAACGCTGTTCGGGTTGTTCCTGACGCCGGTATTCTATGTGGCGCTGCGTAAGCTGGTGACGCGTAAGAAAGTCGTCGTGGAAACACAAACTGCCTGATCTGAAAATCAGAATGCAAAAAGCCGGGAAAATATCCCGGCTTTTTTTATGTGCTTTTTTAAGGTTTCCCGGAAGGAAACGTTGAACGCTATTTAGAGCAGACCGAACCTTCTGAGTATTCAGCAGCTAAGTCCTTGGTGCATTTGTATTTGCCACCACGCTCGAATTCCGCCAGAGCATCTGCGACCGTGTGGCGAGCCAGAACCTGGAAGGAAGCTTCTTCTGCTTCGTTAACGATATTTTTGAAATACGTACAAGCATTAGCGCTGACAACACAACGGGCAGGAACGTCAGGACGGGCGGCCCACAGGCGCTTGTCTTCTATCACCGCGCAATAAATATCACGAAGTGTGATTTCTTCCGCGGGACGACCCAGTGTGATCGAGCCGGTGCGACCGAGTGTGGAAACAATAATGCCGTGCTGCGTCAGCGGCACCATCAGTTTGCGGATAAAACTGGAGTTGGCTTCCAGACCCGTTGCTAAAATCGCACTGGTGCACCGCTGTTCAGCCTTTTGGGACTGAGCGATACAAAACACCATCTGCATAGCTGTCGGAAAGCGATAATCTAACATGTCATTGTCCTGAGAAACCAAGTCTTAGGTTAAGCACCCTATCACAGAGGAATTACCCTGTCCGTGATCTGGTCAATAATATAACAAAAAGACACGCCGTTGTACACGCGATTTATCAATACATTTCAATCATGTAGGGCACAAATCGCTTAATAAACAGCCCCGTCAAAATCCCCTTTTCACCTCTTTAAATTCAAGCGCTTGTAAGAAAATTCAGTAGGATCAGGCAAGCATTTGTGGAGTTTTTAGACGAATACAGCACGCGATACTTAACCAAAATATAACACGACGTTCATCACACCCCTTTCTGGCAGCCGCCATACTCCTGTATGCGTATTTATGGTACAAAGTATCGGCTATTCACTTACCCATTCAGAGACGCGCAATGGCCTTCTCCATCGACATTATTTCCTGCATCACCGACCGCTTTGTGGAACTTACCGCGACGGAAAAGCGTATCGCGCAATTTATTCTGGATGACGTGCAGTTCGCCTCCACGCTGCCGATTGCAGAAATGGCGCATCTTACCGGGACAAGCCAGGCGTCGGTCACCCGCTTTGCCCGCGCTATCGGCTGCAAAGACGTGCGTGAACTGAAAGTAAAACTTGCGCAGTCACTGGCGGTAGGTCAGCGTTTTATTCTGGACGTGCCGGATCTGGACGGCGTTCAGGGGATCTACGAAACAATCATTAATGTGCTGGACATCAACCGGCGCGCGCTTAACCCGGATTCACTCAAAAAAGTGGTCGGATGGCTCAGTAATGCCCGGCAAATTCTGGCGATTGGGATGGGCGGTGGCTCTACGATTTGCGCTCAGGAAGTCCAGTACCGCCTGTTCCGCCTTGGCCTGCCGGTGGTGAGCCAGAGCGATGGCCTGCTGGTGCGCATGATGTGCTCAGCCGTTGCGCCAAACGACGTGGTACTTGCGCTCTCGCTGGGAGGTTACACGCCGGAAATCATTGAGAGTGTGGCGATAGCCCGGCAGTACGGGGCCAAAGTCATCGCCATCACCACGCAGGATTCACCCCTGGCGGCCAATGCCGACATCGTGCTGCCGCTGATCGTGCGGGAAAATGACTACATTTTTAAGCCAAGTACCTCACGCTACGCCATGCTGGCGATGATCGATGTGTTGGCCACCGAACTGGCGATGGCCAACAAAACACAGGCAAAAGACCGTCTGAGACGCATTAAGCTTGCGCTGGACGGGCACCGGGGCGGCGTGGACCGCCAGCCGTTAGGGGATTAGGAAGAGATGACGTGCGCTTCGCGGGGTTTTAACTCCGCCATGCTGCCATAAACCGCCGTGCCTGAAGGCGGGTGGTTTCGACATCCTGACCGGCACGGTACAGATCGCCGCCGAGCCCTGCCCCGGCACAACCGGCGCGTAAATATTCCGCCAGATTATCCGGCGTGACGCCTCCCACCGCCAGTACCGGGACTTCCGGCGGTAACACCGCCTTAAGGGAGGAAATGTACGCCGGACCGAATGCCACCGAGGGGAAAATCTTCAGCCATTGTGCCCCGGCTTCCAGCGCGGTAAACGCTTCGGTAGCGGTGGCGCAACCGGCACAAACCCACATTCCGGCATCGACAGCCCGACGGATCACCTTGGGCTGCGTATTCGGCGTCACCACCAGCTTTGCCCCGATATTCGCCAGAAAATCGACCTGTTCAACCTTTAGCACCGTTCCCGCTCCGATGCACGCCGTGTCGCCGTAACGCGTGACCATTTCAGCGATACTTTTCTGCCAGTCCGGCGAGTTCAGCGGGATCTCAATATAACGGAAGCCCTCTTCAATCAGTGCGCCGACATGATCACTGGTCTCGTGAGGATAAATGCCGCGTAAAATCGCGACCAAAAGTTTAGCGTCGTGCATCAAGAATGCTCCTTATTCCCTGCTGGAAAGCGGTGTCACCCGCAATTTCATTCACCGTTATGCCCGCCTGTTCACAGGCCAGCCAGTAACGACGACAAAGCGACTCACCACCGACCAGAGTGACCTGACTGACGGATAATTCACTGCGTAATGCCACCACTTCCGCACCTATCAGCAACCCGGACAACCAGTCGCCGACCGATCCCGGAGCCAGTTCGCCAAGCACCCGCCGCGCACGCGCTTCAAACAGCCTGTTCACTAATGCAGGGGATTCCAGCCCGCGTTGCAGGCCAGCCTGAAACGCCCGGTTATCATCTTGCTGTGCCGGCAAGCCTCTGCCAATCAGGGAATGCTGCATCAGCAGGTGATACAGTTCGCCCGTCATCGCCGTGGTGAACCCGCTGACTGCCCCCTCTGCCACCTGCACCCATTTGCTGTGCGTACCGGGCATAACGTAACAGGTGTCAGGGGCCAGCTGCATCGCGCCGAGCAACTGCGTTTCTTCACCGCGCATGACGTTGTGTAGCGTGTTCAGACCCGGCACAATCCAGACCTGCGGCGCGACCTCAAAAAGTTGCGCGCTCAGTGTTTGTAACGACACCGGGCAAGCCAGATAAGGCACCGTTTGCCAGCCTGCATCGCTGCCGACCATACCGGCCATTATCACGGGAAGAGTTTCTTTACCGCGCCACGGCTGGATATATTGCGCGAACACGTCACAGACGGTTTGATCCACCAGCCGGCTGATGCCGTAAGGCAGTTGCTGGCTATCCGCGCACTGCCCGTTCAGGTATAACCAGGCGCGCAGATGCGATGATCCCCAGTCAACGGCAATATAATCCCCGCTCATCGTGCGCTCCCGGTGGCGCGTTTGCCCAACGGCACCGGTACCGGCTCAGGCTGGCTTTCGCGTTCGCGGGTGATCATCTCCAGTGCCTCTTCACGGCTCATTTTGCTGGCCGGCGTTACCAGCGTCACGACCAGCGCGCAGCCCAGACTCATCAACACAGACGGCACCACCGGGTTACCCCAGAAATTCATCCAGCTGTCGTTTACCAGCATCGCCAGTGAGGTCTCGGCGCCGCCAATCAGCGCAGCCATCGCGCCCTGCCAGTTAAAACGTATCCAGAACCGCCCCAGTATTGAGCAGATAAACAGGCCGGACATGATCATCGAAATCATTTTGGTGATGTAGCTGATGATGTCGTTGGAGGTCAGCGCGAAGATCAGCGCCAGCCCGATCACCAGCACAAGGGAAATACGCGACATGCGGATCGCCTTTTCTGGTGCGGGCATATGACCGGTGATCAGAGTGTAAAGGTCACGCAGCATGATTGAGACGGCGGCAATCGCGTCAGAACTGCCCGAAGACATATTGGCTGACATACCCGCAATCAGCACCGCCATTCCCAGCACCGGTGGCAAAACTTGAGTGGCGAACAGGAAGGCAAAGCCGCTGTTTGCCAGTGCTGGATTCATCGTGTAAGCGGCCATACCAATGATCGCGGGCAGGAAGGAGAAGCCCAGATAGAGCAAACCGGTGATCACAAAGGATTTACGCACCGTGCCCACGTTTTTGGCGGAATAAATACGCTGGCGGTAGGAAGGCGTGGCCAGTACTCCGACGCCAATTACCATTGCCAGAGAAAAAGCAGGCAGGATGCCGAGTTTATCCACTCCAAACAGGCTTTGCTTTGCCGGATCGACGGCCTGCTGGATATGGCTCCACCCGCCAACGTGATGTACCGCCAGCGCTGCCATCAGGATAAAACCGATAAACAGAATTAACGACTGCACGGTATCAATCCATACCACTGCGGAATATCCACCAATACCGACGTAAACCACAAAAGCTGCTGCAATAATAATTTTCGCCGTATTAATATCAATTCCGCTTGCCCATGAAAGATATAAACCACCACCAAGAATATGCGCCCCCAGCCAGCCAATAGATGCAATAAAGATTAATATTGCCACGACATTTTTAATGATTTTATTGCCGCCAGTGTAATAAGAGATCTCTTCGCTCATGGTCATAAAACGCATTTTTCGCACCGGCGCAAACAACCAGGCCAGCAGCAGAATACCTACCGCACCGCCCAGACCATACAGCATGCCCGCCCAGCCGTTGGTGTAACCGAAGCCCACCGCGCCGACGCTCGACCCCGTACCGACCATCGTGCCTACGGTGGATCCCAGCGTTAAAATTAAGGGTAATGAACGTCCGCCTAATAAAAAGTCATCGCCATTTTTCTGATTACGTGACACATACCAGCCCAGTGTAATCATGGCGCATGCATATATTGCAAACCAAATAAGAAAAGAATAATTATTCATGGCTCACTTCCAGATTAATTAAGTTGCAATGGCTCCCTGAAAAAAGACAAAGAAAGCCCGTTGGCACGTTCGTAGCGCACCTGAGTTATTTATAAATATATTTTAATAAGCCGGACGCACGCAGAGGGCATCCGGCCTGATCACGGAATAATTACTTCACGCGTTCAGCGTTATAACAGGTCAGGTCCACTTCTACTTTGCAATCCACCACCAGATCCGCAACGCAGCAGACGCGGGCCGGAGGATGGGCGGAAAAAAACTCGCTGAACACTTTGTTAAATGACTGGAAATAACGCGCGTCGGTCAGGAACACCTTCACATGCACCACATCCGCCAGGGTGTAGCCTGCGCTCTCCATGATGTCCACGCAGTTTTGGATAGCCAGCCGCGACTGCTCGATAATGCCCCCTTCCACCACTTCGCCATCTTTCATCGGTGTTTGCCCGGAAACATAAAGCCAGCCGCCCGCCTCTACGGCCTTGGCAAACGGCAGTGGCTGCCCGCCCGTTCCCGTACTCCCGCCCACTCCGTAACGTTTAATACTCATCATTGCTCCTTATGCATACGTATAAATGCGTGCTCAGGGGACAGCGTCTGGCTCTCCCCGCAAAATTCTACCGGCGTAAAAAACGCCCGGCGCGACCGATAACCTTTTTATCCAGGCCATAACTCATTACGCCGTTGACCAGCACCGCTTCGATACCCGCCGCAGGCTGCTGGGGATCGCTAAAACTGGCCACATCGCGCACGGTTTGCGGGTCGAACATCACCAGATCGGCGAAATAGCCCTGTCTGACCAGCCCGCGTTCAGCAAGCTGGAAACGTGCCGCGGACATGCCCGTCATCTTATGAACCGCCACCGTCAGCGGGAAAAGTTTCTCGTCGCGGCTGTAATGGCCAAGCACCCGGGGAAATGCGCCCCACAGACGCGGATGCGGCATCGGGTCGTTTGGCAGTCCGTCGGAACCCACCATTGTGACCGGATAACTCAGCACGCGCCGGACATCGCGCTCGTCCATGTTGTAGTAAATGGCTCCGGCGGGCATCAGTAATTTTCCAGCTTCGTGAAGTGACATCGACCAGCTTTGCGCAATCTGCTGTAACGACTGTCCGGCCACTTCCGGATGCGGCTCAGACCAGGTGATGACTATTTCAAACTCGTCGGTGATTTGTTTGAGATCCAGCGTAGAAGAGCTGGCCGAATACGGGTAGCAATCGCAGGAGACATCCTGCGTTTCGCGCACTTTATCGAACAGCTTCAGTGTTTCCACCGTACGCCCCCAGTTCTTCGCTCCTGCACATTTGTGGTGGGACACCACCACCGGCACGTTGCCGTGACGACCAATGCGAAACGCCTCATCGAGTGCCTCCAGAATCGGCTCAAACTCGGAACGCAAATGGGTGGTATAGATGCCCTTCTGTGCAGCGAGTTCCTCTGCCAGCGCCATCACTTCTTCCGTCGAAGAGTGAAATGCCGAAGCATAAGCCAGGCCGGTGCTCAGCCCCAACGCGCCCTGCTGCAACGCTAGTCTAAGCTCTGCGCGCATCCCGCTGATTTCTTCTGCCGTCGCGGTGCGTAACAGGTCATCCATATGGTTATTACGCAATGCCGTGTGGCCGATAAGCGTACCGACGTTAATCGCCGGTCTCGCCTGCTCAACGGCCTGAGCGTAAGCACTCACCGTCGGGTAGATAAAATGCTTTGCCTCACCGAGTAAATTCATCGGGTCTGGCACGTGGCCTTTGATGGTCGCCGTGGCTGCACTGATACCGCAGTTGCCAACAATCACCGTAGTAATGCCCTGACTGATCTTAGGCAGATACTCCGGCAGCCGGATCACATTGATGTCGTCGTGTGTATGCACGTCAATAAATCCCGGCGCCAGCACGCGGCCGGTACCGTCGATTTCATGCACAGCCTGACCACGGATTGCCGGTGCAATTTCAGCGATACGGTCGCCCTGCACTGCAACATCGGCGCGGTATTGTTCCCCTCCGCTGCCATCAATGACCGTAACGTTTCTGAACAGATAATCAAACTTCATACGTTCCTGCCCTTCATAGTGTTCTGGGTTAAATTTAACCATTTACAAGGATGGAAAACAGTGGAAGACTACACAAAACACACATGCTTACCTGATACTTTTATTCATAAAATTGCTTAATTAAAATAAAAATACCTATTTTTCATTAAGTTAATATTGATATTTATAATGAAAGATTAAAAAAATGAAAGGAACTATGTTATGAAATACCAAGAAGGTAACCTCGTTCCGCACAAGTCAGCGCTACTGGTTTCCCCAGCCAACATGCTGAATGAAGACGTCTGCCTGCCCGCCGCTGTGATCAAAAAATCCGCTCTGGAAAATAACATTCAGTGGATGCAACGCTATGCTGATACCCGTGGCGTATCGCTGGCACCTCATGGCAAAACCACTATGACGCCGTGGATTTTTCAGCAACAGCAGCGTGCCGGCGCCTGGGCCGTTGGCGTGGGCAGCGCCTGGCAAGCCAGTATCGCGATGGTAAGCGGCATGAAGCGGGTTTTGATGGTTAACCAGCTGGTGGGCAAAGCGAATATGCAGCTGATTTCAGCGCTCAAAAATGAATATCAGGACGTAGATTACCTCTGCTGCGTTGACAGCCTTGCCAATGCCAAAACCCTTTCGGCATTTTTCAGCGCGCAGAACCAGCAGCTGGATATTTTGATCGAGCTGGGCGTACCCGGCGGGCGCTGCGGCTGCCGTACCACCGCGCAGGCCCTGCTGCTGGCAGAAGAGATTTCTGGCTTGCCGGGCTTACATTTACGCGGCCTCGAACTTTACGAGGGGGTGCTGCACGGTGACAATCCGCAGCCCAAAGTGGAAGCGTTGTTACGCGATGCCGCAGGCCTTGCCTGCCAGCTTGAACGCTATGTCGAAGGGGAATTTATCCTCACGGGCGCAGGATCAGTCTGGTATGACGTAGTGTGTAACGTCTGGCTGGAAGTACAAAAACCGGCAAACTGCCGTGTGGTGATTCGCCCCGGCTGCTACATCACCCACGACTCAGGCATTTATCAGCAGGCACAAGACGACCTGATGGCCCGCGACCCTGTGGCCTGTGATTTGGGGGGTGATTTGATTTCAGCGCTGGAACTGGTTGCAATGGTGCAATCGGTGCCGGAAAGTGGCCGTGCGATTGTGAACTTCGGCAAGCGCGACAGCGCCTTCGACGCAGGTCTGCCGCAGCCGGTGGCGCATTACCGTCAGGGTAAAGCACTTCCGTTGACGGCAAAAAGCATCAAAACCACGGGAATTATGGACCAGCACGCGATGCTGGAACTGGCTCCTGATGCCAACGTGCAGGTGGAGGATATTCTGGTATTCAGCACCTCTCACCCCTGTCTGACCTTCGACAAATGGAAAGCGCTGCTGCTGGTCGATGAGAATTACAACGTGCTGGAGACACTGGAGACCGCATTCTGACGGGAGCCCAGGTTGCTAATCTGTTATTTCATGGGCAGCATCGCAGAAGCTTACGTAACCAGTCACTCGCACACATTCATTCTTCAGGCTCCTGAAGAAGAACTCCATCGGGCTTCTGGTTATTTCTGGGCTTTGTCTATCACAAGCTCACTGGCTCGAGTGAAAAGGATTGTGCGGTTAAAGGGGGAAACAGAAGAGTGTTATTATGATTAGACTTATCAATATAATATTAACAAACTGTTCATGAAAATCAGTAATGCGAAAAAAAAACCCATCCGAAGATGGGCTTTCAATATTGATATTTGCGATTTAAATCACAAGCATCTTAATCACGAGCATCAGAACTGGTAAACCAGACCGACTGCTACGATATCATCGGTAGAAATACCGGCTGCTTTGTAGAAGTCATCATCGTTATCCAGCAGGTTGATTTTATAATCAACATAGGTAGACATGTTTTTGTTGAAATAATAAGACGTGCCGATTTCAACATATTTGACCAAGTCTTTATCATTCCAGTCTGAGTTCAGATGAATATCTGAGTTCAGATCCTTGCCTTTGGATTGCAGGTAAGCAATAGAAGGACGCAGACCGAAATCGAACTGGTATTGTGCCGTCACTTCAAAGTTCTGAGTTTTGTTTGCAATCGTATCATCACGATCACCGTAACCCGTCATGTTACGGGTTTCGGAATACATAGTAGCCAGATAGAGACCATTAGCATCGTATTTCAGACCTGCAGTCCATACGTCCGCTTTATCGCCGTCTGCTGTTGTAAGATTTACCTGATCGTTAGTACGGTCTGAAGAGGCATAAGCTGCCGCTGCACTCACACCCATGCCGAAATCATAGGAAGTAGAAATACCGAAGCCATCGCCATTTTGCTGACGCATGGAACGACCACCACGGTTATTGGTGCCTTCTCCTGTGATATCACCGTCGTTTGCGCCCTGATATTGCAGTGCAAAGTCCCAGCCTTTCACTTCGCCGAAGAAATCGGTGTTACGGTAGGTTGCCACGCCGTTGGTACGACCCACCATGAAGTTATCCGCAGTGGTGTAAGTATCGCCACCAAACTCAGGCAGCATATCGGTCCAGGCTTCAACGTCGTATACAACACCGTAGTTACGACCGTAGTCAAAAGAACCATACTCACCAAATTTCAGGCCCGCGAATCCCAGACGGGTCGCATTACCTGATGTACCGCTATTGCCTTCAGAATTATCGGCCTGAATGTTGTATTCCCACTGACCGTAACCAGTCAGCAGATCACTGATTTCTGTTTCACCTTTAAAACCGACACGGACATAAGTCTGGTCGCCGTCTGCGCCAGCATCGTCAGAAAAATAATGCAAACCATCAACCTTACCGTACAGATCTAATTTGTTGCCATCTTTGTTATAGATTTCTGCTGAATGAGCTGCGCCTGCAACCAGTAATGCCGGGATAATAATCGCCAATGCTTTTAATTTCATGATGTCATTCCTTTATCATTTAATTGAATACTAGAATTTATTATATATACATTATCAATGAGTCTAAGCTCGTGTTAATACTACCTACAGAGTTCCATTGCTCAGTAGATAAATTATCTCTTTTGGTTTTATTATTTATTGCTAATTATTTCCCGGTGGCGTTTTAATATATTCCCTGAATAATTCATTAAAATACATACAAAATTTATATTTATAGCCGAGCTATGTAGTGTGATAATTTAATTTCTGAGTTCCGGCATCATCACTGGAATTCGATTTACCCTTCCTTGGTTGTAACTTCATAGAACGCGCCGCATCCCCCTTAGCGGCTTTACCATTTACCCCGCCTGACTGCGGGGTTTTTTTTGCATAAAAAAACCCATAACCGGCGAAAGTTATGGGCTCAACAATTGAGAGAGAACTAAAATTTCTACGACGAGGTCAGAGAGACTTTCCACAACAACCTTCATAACGGAGGCTGACATTGTGCCAGGCACAAGGGCAACACCGGTTATTAAGGGTACAACAAGCACTATCAGGAGAAACTAAGGTTAATCGCACAGCTCGTTCCAGTAGCTGAAGCGCATTAAACGTATATAGCGGTCAGGGGCGGCGAAACCAGGCCGGATCACTGTTCCCCACATCAATACCGTACAGACAACCGGTTGCCAGAAAACTTTCCAGCAGACGCGACGTGTCCTGCGCCATTTCTTCAGTCTGGTGGTGCGGCTTACGTTGAGTAATGCGCTGCCATAAGGAGCGGTGTTCAGCAGTTTGAGCGGTCGTTGACATACAGGCCTCCGGTTATTCACGGCTTTCTGTTTAAAGCTTTTATGCAACAAGCTTTACAGACTCGTAGCAGAAAGTATCTTCTGCTGGAATGACCTCAGTTAACCTTTTTCTTCCTGCAAACAGAACCAACGATTTATGCTTTCTTTATGAAGTTTTGGACTATAACTTCCCCGGCCAGACACCCTCGCAGAACAACTTCGCACACGCCAGACTATTCTGATGACGCGTTTGCGGATCCCCTGGAGTTTGTGCCAGTTGCACCAGAATGCCGGTAAAACATTGTGCCAACAGCACGGCGGAAATATCGTCACGAAACAGCTTATCCTCCTGACTGACTGTAAGATTTTCAGCCATCAGATCACACAATAATCTTTGCGTTTCCTGTGCCTGAGGAGGTAACAAAAAGGCCTGCTGGGTGCGTGCATCATCTTCTGCTAAAAAGTTAAGCAATTTCCTAAAGCTTAACGCCATCCGGTCGAGCACCTGATTCTCCGCAACCTGTGGGGCAATTTGTAACGTGCGTACAAGCGTGGTCAGACGCTCGCGAAAAGCAATAACATCGGTATGGCTCATTTCTCTATCCCGGGTATTCCCCATTTCAGTGCGCTTCTGGTTTATTTGCGTAAATGTACTTTGCTACCTATTTGAATTCTATAAGTTAATGACCGTGGCTAACAATTGCACATCCCGGCACTCAGGCGTAAACCAGTAAGTAGCTCACGTAAGGCGATCGGGTCGGTCAAACCGTGCCTTGCGCGCAGCACCTGAAAAGATACCGAATACATAGAGGATAGTGGTATGTCTAAAAATGGAAAAGTGGCTTTAGTGACAGGTGGTGGTCAGGGGATTGGCCGGGCAATTGCGCTGCGTCTGGCGAAGGATGGTTTTGCCGTCGCTGTCGTGGATTATAACGCAGACACGGCGAATAAAGTCGCCGAGGAAATTAACCATGCTGGTGGCAAAGCGGTTGCCCTGCTTGCCGATGTGTCAGACCGCGAACAAGTTTTTGCTGCGGTTGAGGCTGCGACTAAACAACTTGGCGGATTCGACGTTATCGTCAATAACGCCGGTATTGCGCCGACAACCCTCATCGAAGACATCACGCCTGAAATTGTAGACAAAGTTTATAATATCAATGTGAAAGGTGTGATTTGGGGTATTCAGGCGGCGGTAAAAGCGTTCAAAGCTGCCGGGCATGGCGGTAAAATCGTCAATGCTTGCTCGCAGGCCGGACATGTAGGCAATCCTGAACTGGCGATTTACAGCTCGAGTAAATTTGCGGTACGTGGCCTGACGCAAACTGCTGCGCGCGATCTGGCATATCTGGGGATTACCGTGAATGCGTACTGTCCGGGGATCGTCAAAACACCGATGTGGGAAGAAATTGACCGTCAGGTTTCTGCTGCTGCAGGAAAACCGGCGGGTTATGGTACGCAGGAGTTTGCAAAAAACATCACGCTCAAACGTCTTTCAGAACCTGAAGATGTGGCTGCCTGTGTTTCTTATCTTGCAGGCCCGGATTCAGATTATATGACCGGTCAGTCACTGCTGATTGACGGCGGTATGGTCTTTAACTGATCCCCTTCCCGCCTGCCCAGCCTCTCATTTCGGGAGGCTTTTTTTTAAGCCTAACGCTTTCCTGACCACTACAAACCCGCTCAGAGTTGTGCCAGCGGAATGTAGTATTCGCAGGTCACGCCGTTCAGTGCGGATTCTCGTGAATACTTTTCAAGGTCGGGCTGCATGATGAACTCCAGACCCAGTGTCGGTAAAAATACCGAATACAGATACAGGATAAAATCATTCAACCGGCTGAGATCGTAAGGATAATTGATCTTCAGATAACGGCTGGCCGGAACCAGGATTGTGTGGCTGTCACTGAGTTTTACCTGATGCGCTACGGTGTATTCCATCTGCAGGGCATTGGCGACTTCGTCGTGAGTATCGGGGCGGCAATCTGAAAGTCCCCAAACTGGTGCCAGCAGGGATTCCGGCGTTTCCAGATAGCGCAATAATTCGGCACGATGAACGTGGTTTTTACTGTTGAACAAAGCCTCTATCGGATACGAATGGACGACGGTTTCCCCTTCGAACGCCATTTCTGGCAAATCGACAATCTCATATTTAGGTTGAGGAAACTCATCGACGGTCAGCGGTGCGGTGATCCCGTTCATTGTCCATGACGCATTGCGGCGGTACATCCCCGGTGTTTCTGCAAAGTTCTTTTTAAATGAACGGGTGAATGTTTGCTGCGAGTCATAAGAGTAATACAACGAAATATCGAGGATCGGCATATTGGTAAGACGTAACGCGATCGCCGCCATGGTCAGACGGCGGTCACGGATGTATTTGCCCAGTGCGTAACCCGTTTTACTTTTAAACAAACGCTGAAGATACCACGGAGAATAGCCTGTTTTTTTCGAGGCTTTTTCCATGGTCAGACGGTCACTTAAGTTGACTTCGATCCAGTAGAGTAACTCTTTGATCAGGTCATCGTGAAAATCAGGTTTTTGTTCGCTCTGCAAAATGAACTCCCTGTGCTGCTATAAAGTTGCGCGGCTTAGTGCGCAACAGATTTTGAAAACACGTTCACTACGATGACGCCCGCGATGATTAGCCCCAGGCCAATAATCGCCGGCGTATCAAGCTTTTGTCCGTAACCAAACCAACCAATCGCAGAGACCAGAACAATACCGACGCCGGACCAGATGGCATAAGCAATACCGGTGGGCAGGGTTTTCAGAGTCAGAGATAATAAGAAGATGGCAATCGTATAGCCCAGCAATGTAACGACGCTTGGCCATAAACGGGTGAATCCTTCCGAGCTTTTCAGACTGCTGGTGGCGATGACTTCCGCCACAATAGCCAGTCCGAGAAGCAAATATGTTTTAAACATCTGTCGTTTCCTTACTGCAAGAGTTATGAGCATACAGCTCATTTTCAATGGCGCGGCCGAGGTTGTATTGCGCGCAGGTCGGGCTCAGTCCAAGAGTTTCAAGTCGCGACATGGCATCCATGCTGCTGCTCAGGCCAATCAGGCGCCAGGAAATATGCTCCGGCGATTCGCCCTGCACAAACTCCCCTTTCTGTCTGCCAAAGCTGATGGCATCAGACACCAGCTGATGCCAGTCAGACACTGAAAGCGCAAATGCAGCTTTCATCAGCGGCTCCTGCTCGGTCAGCAACATGGCTTCATGCCACAGTGGGATCGCCATCAGAGATTCTTCGTCTTGCGGATCAACCAGCAACAGGTTCAGCCGTTCGCGGGCTGTCAGAGCCAGAGACTTTTCTTCCAGCTGGGCTTTGAGGATTTTCATCACCTGCGTATAGGCCTGAGCCCGCAGCTGAGCGGCGCTGGAAAAATGGTGATGAACCTGACCGGTTGCCGCACCGGCTTCTTGCGCGACACGACGAACGGTGGTCGCGGCCAGTCCTTCACGGCGGGCAATTCGCGCAGCAGCTTCCAGAATAGTATTGCGGCGGGCTTCTTTACACAGGTAGACCACTGAAAAATCCGAAGCAGAGTAGGCAGATGAGGATAATGCCAAGACTTGGACGGATGTTCAAGATTTTTTGAGAACGTTCATTCACCTGTGATTTTATATAGGTAAATGACTTGCAATCTCTGTGAAAATTGTACCCACCAAAAATGACAGCAGCCTGACGTTTCAGGCCACTTACTGATCAGTACACACAAAACTCGACGCTGACCTGATATCACCCTGCCCGTTATATTTCGGATACAACGGGTAATCACATAAGGGCATTTCACGTCCTGCCGTCGGTTTGTTGACATCAATCATAACTTGCTGACCGGGTGGGATCCCATGATCGACCCACTTATCCAGTGTGCCGAGTGAATCCCAGCTCGCACGAAAAGTTCCGCTGCTGTGGGTAAAGCCGGGTGCCAGGTAGAAGCGTGCAAACTGACGGAGCTCTTTCTCGCCGAATTCCGCTTTCAGTTTTTCGTAATACGCCACGGTATTCCCCGGTGGTACTGCCATGTCTGCGGTACCGTGCATCAGCAGCAACTTACCACCATGTTGCACAAAGGCGCGGAGGTTCGCATCGTCGTTATCGACCTGCGCAGCCAGCTCTTTGAGCCGCTGCTGATGTGCGGCCGGGTCGAATTTCAGAGAGTCGTAATCCGCATTACGCATGACTTCATAACGGACGGCCTGATCGCCCATCATATAAGGAAAGGAAATAATGATATTTGTAGCTTCGGGTTTCGGCTTGTCTGCGCCGGAGCCAAATACGCTGACCAGCGCGGAAGCGTCAGCACCGCGTAATATCGGCCAGGGCGCAAAGTGATCGCCGGTAGGCAGGTTTATGCCAAGTTGTACGGGCTTATTCAGCATGCCGACCAGCGCTATTTGCGTGTCAGAAAGACAATTTGACCCGGTATCTTTGCCCTGCGGACAACGCAGATGCGCTATTTTAAATGTCGCACTACAGGCATCCGGATTAGCGACAACGCCGTCGGCCAGACCGTCCAGTTTATCGCAGGCACCGGTCACGGCGTTGGCAATCAGCGCGGCTTTTGCAGGTGAAATCCACGCACCCGGCGTGTTGTAAATAGCTTGCCCGATACGGATACCCGCCATGTGCAGTTCGACGACGTTGTATACCGGATGAATAGCGATCGCGCCGTCGTAGTCGAGCGGGAAGCGCTGAATTGCAGCAAGTGCTTCGTGTCCGCCCTGAGAATTGCCCTGAAAATACAGGCGCGAGGGTTTTTTACCGTAAGCCTGTGTGATGAGTGCGACCGCAACATCGTGGGTTTTCTTAATCTGAGCACCGGCAAAATTATCCCAGGCTTCCTGGTTGAGAGCAAAAGACGCATCGGATACGCCGCCCTGATGCCCGGAATCGCTGCCAAAAGTCGCGTAACCTTGTTTCAGCGCGCCGGGTGTAGCGGCTGGCGCCAGCCGGGCTGTATCGGCATCCTTAACGGCACCGTCGAATCCGCTGCCGCCGAGCTGCAAGGCTTTACCATTCCATATGAGGGGCAGATAAAGCTGAAAATTAATATCAGGTGCTGTCACATCAATGGGTTTAATCAGTCCTTCGAGTTTGCAGTGCTGATTACCGGGATGACCGGCCATCGCAACATTGGTCACCAACGCGCCGCGGGTTGGTAAACCTATTTTGGCAGCATCGATGCGGGAATTTTTTAGGGCCACACATTGCGACTGGTTTATACCTGCCGGGGACGCTTCGGCTACATTTGCTGAGAACAAATTAGCGAAGAACAACGCAAAACAAAAAGTACAAAAACGCGCATTCATCAGACAGCTGTTATCCCATTGCGTAAAAGTGGCAGTTTGTCATTAAATGATCTGCGAAAACAGCCCTCCGTGCAGGAATTAGTCACTCACGACATTATGGATATGGCATACGCATCTCATCACGCAAACAAATGAACTCAGGTTTAATAGCCTCCTTATTTATGAGTAGAACGGGTTTTTATATTTTTACACCAGACTTTATGCAATTAAAATAATATCCCCATTGTGAACTATCATTTTAATGAATGATATAAATGCCTGGATGTTTGATATTGTCATGGTGAATGAAATAAATCTAATTTTTAATTTGTCTCTTATTGGTAATTAAAGGTATATTGCTGCCGCCTGCCTGGTTGCGGGTGCGATTAATATTAATCAACTTTTTTGAAAAGGAATTTACATGAAGTCTTTAGTCAAGTTGTTTGTCCTGGCTGCTGTGGTCTCTACGCTTTCTGGTTGTACGGGTAGCGTCTATAACAAAGAAAAAAACTGTGATTACATGTACTTACTTCACCCTGCCATTTCAATTTCTAAAATGATTGGTGGTTGCGGCCCGACTGAAAAATAATGTTATTTTCAGTGTAAAATATGCCGGGCGATGATGCCCGGCATTTATTTAATAACACGTCTGTTTCTTAATACTTTCTTAAAACGTCCAGCAGATACCGCTGGCACCCTCCTGCCTTTTAGAGCGTTGCCGATAATTTTCGTCAACAGTTATGTACTAACCTGCTTAACCAATGAGAGTTTCATAATAAATCACCTGTGTTTTAGATTAACAATCTAAATGTAGACCAGTCGTCTCCAGGCAAGTTAAAAGCATTCCATTTTGCTAAAGCTTATTTGTAGATTTCTCCACATCGCATTACTCTTCAATGAATCGCAGCAGGTCTTCATTAATCGTCCCGGCTTGGGTGATTGTCATCCCGTGGCCAAATCCCGCATAGACCTTGAGCTGCGCATCTTTGACAAGTTGCGCGGACAGAATGGCAGAGTCGGCCAGCGGAACGATCTGATCATCATCACCATGCATGATCAGGGTTGGCACATCGATTTTCTTAAGGTCATCAGTGAAATCAACCTCAGAGAACTGTTTGATACAGTCATACTGACCTTTGATCCCACCCTTCATTCCCTGAAGCCAGAAGCTTTCTCTCACACCATCAAAAGGCGTCTCTGACGAACGATTGTAGTTGAAAAACGGCGTGGTCAAATCCTTATAGAACTGAGAACGGTCTTTTTCGACCGCAGCACGGATGCTATCAAACACTGCCATAGGCAGACCGCCAGGATTTTTCTCGCTTTGCAGCATAACCGGAGGCACTGCGCCGATAAGTACTGCTTTGCTGACGCGTGCCGAGCCATACGTACCGATATACCGTGCGACTTCACCACCGCCAGTAGAGTGTCCAACCAGAACAACATCGTTGAGATCTAACTGTTCGATGAGTGATGATAAATCTTCAGCGTAGGTATCCATATCATTGCCTTCCCACGTCTGACTTGAGTTGCCATGGCTGCGGCGATCGTGAGCTATTACACGGAACCCCTGCTGACCGAAGAACAACATTTGCGCGTCCCATGCATCACTTGATAATGGCCAGCCGTGGGAGAAAATAATGGTTTGTCCCTTGCCAAAGTCTTTATAAGCAATCTTAGAACCGTCTTTCACCTGAATAGTTTTCATCACTTTATTCTCTTTTCTGTTGGCGACGCCTCATGGGCGGAGCATTTAATGTAGAGGTGTTTTTTTCGTCTGTTTACTTTTACACCTGGCAATCATTCACAGAATGACTGGCCTGGAAAGCATTTAACTGATGTTTACTGAGATAAACTTTGTGCCGCTTTTTCGATCAGGTTCGCAATTTTTTCCGGCTGCGAGGCGTAAATGGCATGGTTGCCTTTCAATTCAGTAACGGTGCTGTGTGCGCGTTTTGCCATAAAGCGCTCCAGTTCTGGATTAATAGCACGATCCTGCGTCGCCACTACGGCCCAGCTTGGCTTCGTTTTCCATGCCGGAACGCCTGCCGGGGCACTAAATGCTGCTACTGCAGGCATAAGTTGAGATTGCGCCAACAGATTTGTTTCTTTGACTGGCAAGTCAGCGGCAAAGTCCGCGTGGAAATTTTCCGGTTTGATATAAAGGAAGTGATCTGGCGTTTCAGTAATAGACTGAGCGGCTGGCGGGTATTTTTTGGCCAAACTCAGCAATGAGTCACCTTGCTCCGGCTGAAATGCTGCGATGTAAACCAGGCCGGCAACAGAGGGATCATTTCCCGCGTCACTGATGATCATTCCGGCGTAGCTATGGCCAACCAGCAATGATTTACCACTTTGCAACGCCAGAACGCGTCGAGTCGCCGCGACATCATCAGCCAGCGAGGTTTGAGGCTCCTGCACAATCGACACTTTATAGCCTGCTTTATTCAGGATGCGGGCCACTGGAGCCCAACCTGAACCATCCACAAAAGCACCGTGTACCAAAACGATGTTTTTAACCGGCGCCGCCATTGAAGACTGAGCATAAACTGACAGAACCAGGCTTAAAGCCAGAGTAGTCAATGTTTTTTTGAACATGATTAATTTCCTGTATTTTGTATGAATTATTGCATTAGACCGGTCGTCTAACCATTTCTTAAATAAAAAATTTACCCGTACCTGCTATTCAGGCCAACTCTGTGTGCTGTTCCTTATACCGGAACGGCTGTTGTGCTATGTCGCTTAGTTGCCGTGCCATGTGTGTAAGCTAACAGTTATTAGACCAGTCGTCTACAGGTAATTAATAAAACTTTTCCATCTTTCATTCGCAGGTACCTTCTCACTGCGGTTACCTGCCACGATGAGATAACCCACTAATTTTGATGCTTGTTCAACTGCGTTTGTTCACGTATCGATGATGCGCTTAGTCGGCTTTCTTTGCCCAAACTGCATGAGTATTTATGAATTCACGCATCCAAAGTGCGAGAGTTCGCGACAATACCCACTCTTTTTCACACAGCCATTGGTCCGATTCTATCTTGTAGACCCAGCGGATCGCCTACCTTCGACAGTCTGACGGCTGCGCTGAACTAGCGCGTCTGCTTTCAAAGCTTGTGTGACGCGAGCCCGCTGTTGTTTGAAGGGTAAATGGTTTAACCCATGGTTTTTAGTTACAACATTCTAATTATTTCAACATCAATAACAGTGACTAAATCAACTTCATTTTAACTTTCCGTCTAGCAGGGAATGAACTCCAGCTATGACCAATACGATCTCCGAAGACATGAAAAAGCGGTCGCAAAGCGACCGCCTGAGTTCTCAAAAAACGTCTTATCGTTTACGCCATATCGTTAACTGCGCGACGGTATGTTGGAATTTTCTTGCCGTTTCCCGAATAACGAATGGCACATCTTGTGGCTGCTGAATTTCCTCAAAATCACTGGCCAGAAGGCGGCGCAATGCCTGATGGGTGGTCACTGCTTCACCGTTCTCGCGGAAACCCCCTACCCAATTCTCTTTTGGAGTGAATTCTTCAAGCCAGGTATACGGCGATGACAACATCAGCAATCCGCCTGTACGAATCATTGGTGTGATGTCTTTCAGGAACCGCGCAGGTTCACGCAGACGGTCAATCAGGTTTGCCGCCAGAACCAAATCATACAATTCAGCCTGCGGTTTAAGATTGCACGCATCACCCTGCACAAAACTGACACGTTCTGTCTGCTGCGCATTGATCCCTACATCTGCCAGCGTCGCCTGACAATAATCGACCAGATCACCCTCTTCCGGGATCACATAACGACAAGCTTCGCCTCTCGCCAAAGCCAGAGCGACATCGATAAACCGCGCGGAATAATCCATGCCCACGACAGCATCAAAATGACGTGCAAGCTCGAAACTGGCGCGGCCGGTCGCACAGCCGATATCTAGCGCCCTGCCTTTCTGACTGACATTTTTTACAGCTATATCAACAAGTTGTTCGGCGTAATTTGGCACGTTAAAGTGGCGCGGACCGTACTGGAAATCCAGATACTGAGCCACCAAACCATCGGTTTCATACGGATTCACCGTGATCTGTTCCTGATGACTGGACACCACATAACGGAAACCTGCATGCTGGAAGAAGTGACGGCGGAACGCGTAACGGGAAGATTTCAATGCCTCGTTACCGGTCGAAATCCAGCTTCCGCCTTTGATCATCGAGTGTTTACCATCAAAAGTCGGCGTCGAAAAATCGTCATATAACGGATGCACACGGAAACCATCAAACCCGCTGATGGGGGTTGATGCCCATTGCCAGACGTTCCCGACAATATCGTAAAAATCGCCCTGTGCGAAATGATCTACCGGACAAGAAGAAGCCCAACAGGCCAGATTGATGTTACCCGGCGCAGTCTGCCAATCTGGCTGATCGCCAGGCACCTGATTACGTAAAATCATCCATTCTGCTTCGGTCGGCAACTGAACAGATTCACCGGTTTGTTTCGCTTTCCAGCGACAAAATGCCGCCGCCTCAAGCTGATTGACTTCTGCAGGCCAGTCCCACGGCATTGGCACTTCTTCAGTCATCAGACGTAATTTCAGTTGCTCAGGTTCACGCGGCGAACCGACCCAAAATGTCGGCATTTCCGCCTGCGCAAACTCACGCCATCCTGCACCTTCTTCATCCCACCACTCAGGATTCTGGTAGCCGCCCGCCTCGACGAAAGTATAGAATTCGGCGTTGCTCACCAGCATTTTACTGGCGCTAAATGCCTGAATTTTATGCTCTGACGTGCCGTATTCGTTGTCCCAGCCGTACGTGTCGTCCTGCTTACCTAGTGTGACAACGTCACCTTTAACGGCTACTGTTTCGTTTTCAGGCACCGTTTTCCGGTCATGTCTTGCCAGTTCACAGGCAGGCCAGTGTGCCTGAGGTTTGACCCATTCCACCGGTAACTGGCGGATCAGTACGCTGGACGTTTCAAGATGGATGCGTTCATGCTCGATACCCATCAGGATCACCCACGCCGGGCTGTTCCAGTCGATCGGTAAACTCAGCGGCATCGTATCGATAATAGCGAGCACTTCTTCGCGAACTTTGTTGCGATATGTCCGTAAATTGGGGACAGATGGCCAGTGATAGTTCTGATCGTCGAGATCGTCCCAGCTCATTTCATCCACGCCAATCGCCAGCATTGCCTCGATGTGGGAATCAATACGCTCAGGAATTAAACCTGCCGCCATGAGCTTGTTGATATAAAAAGTGGCGGTATGACCAAAATAGAAAATCAGCGGATGGCGCAGGGAAATCGCTTTGTTGAAGTAAGCGCGTTCGTCCGCCAGACAATCGAACAGGCTTTCATACAGTTCCCAGGTCTGAATATAGTAATCACGTATTTCCTGACGTTTTTGTTCCGCCGTTCCTGTGCTTAGTAAAATTGTCTGCGTCGGTTCCGGCAAGCCGTTTGCGTTCTCTGGTTGTGAAAGCATCTTTAATTCCTCTGTCCTCTGGCAACGCCAAATCAATACTCAAGTGTAGCAGCTGACATCAGCGGCTTATTTCCGGCGCGTGCGGGCCGGTCTGTTCGTCGTTAAATCACAAAAAATTGCAGATATTTCTATTTCTAAAAAAAAAGCCTATCTTTCCATATATAGCAGCGATATCGCCGGAACCTGCAGGCATTCACCCTCAAATTGATGGCACAAATCGAAGTAATCCGGCGCGCTGATAATGCCCTGAATATTGTCAGAAAATGCTTCCAGCGCCTTTTTCATTTGCGGCAGATAGTCGTGGGTATCGTAAACACGGTCGATACCTTCGAGCGAATGATTCATGATTTTACGGGCAACATCGTTAGGGACATTCAGGGAGGATAATTTGGATCTGGCCGTCCGGCGCAAATCCCGTGTTGCAAATGGCTCAATACCCAGCCCTCTTTCTGCACGTAACATACGGCGGATTACCTGAGTGACGGCGCCCCGCGATAACGGTTTTTGTGCATCGAGCGGCGACGGAACCAGCCACGGACTATTTTTTGGACTGGCCGCCAACAATGCTTCCACACAGGTCACCATTAAAGATGTCAGGGGCAGGCTATGATCGCGGGCTGATTTATTACGCGTGCCCTGCCGCCAGACGCCAATTCGCAGGTGAAACTCCTCTTTTCTGGCACGTACGATTTCATCCGGACGCCTGGCAGTCAGTAAACAAAGGCGTAGCGCCCAGCGACATTGTTCCGAAATATCCCATAAATCAAGGCCATGCCAGAAAATCCAGATTTCAGCATCGGTTAATGCCCGCTCGCGGGGCGGCGTATTTCTTCCCCCGACGTCACGGCGTTTCATGGAACTCAAGGGCGAATGGCCGAGATATCCCTGCGTTTCCGCCCAGCCAAAAAATTGCTTACACAGGGCAAATACCCTTTTGGCTTCGGAAATTTTTCCGTCCGCTAACAACACATTGAATAAGCGATTCAGACGCAGGCGGGTAATTTTGTTGAGTGGCACATCGCCAATCACCGGCAGGACATGTTTCATTAAAGAGGACACGGCAATTTCCGGACGACGACGTGTCAGGATCAACGAAAGCCGGATCCAGACATTGATCACCTGCCCAACCGTCGCATTACCCTCTTCGTCAAAATCATCCAGCTTTGCGAGCGGCGTCATTTTCACATTCTGAAGATAGGCAAGCACATGCCGGCCAACATTCTCGGCAGCAAAATGTGTTTCGTTGATCGTTCCGGATACCGCGTTGCTCATCAGCCCTATTTCACCTGAAAAAATCACAGGGCGGTTTTATAACAAGTCATAGGATCTTAGGCAAAAGGTTTATGACTCCAGACCTATTAAGTCTGGAGTCACTACGGCAATCTATAAGGAAAAATAAAGGAGTTAGCAGAAGGATTATGACGTCATTGACGGGTTAAAAAACCTACAAACTGGACAAGCAGTCCAGTTATCCTGATGCAGGTCACTGGATAATCGCTGCTATTTTATTCAATTTCTGCAGCATGATATTCACTTATGACACCGTAATCATCAATGTAACTGACGGTCATCGACAATTTTCGGCTGTCAGTAAATTGAATAACAGGGAGACTGATATGGCTGAATGGTGCGATCATTCCGTCATGAGGTAAATTATTTTCCCAATGCACCTCTCCATATTTTATTTGTGTCAGCGTCACGTACAGCGGCGAACGATTTTCAATTTGGAGTCGGGACTTATTACTATCTTTGACGTATGAAAAATGTAATTTTTTTACCGCGTCACTGCTGGTTATATCTCCCAGAGTATTGGGACGATAGAAAATTTTAATTCTGGTGCGGATGGCCATTTGTAACACAGGGTTATCCTCCGACACTGGCATTTTCGGCGGAACTTCAAGAACATTCAGCCAAAACAAGGACTCCGAATCAGCCGTAAGGGAAGGCCCTTTACCGGTAAACAATACACGTATACCCAGCGAACTTTTTGGCTCAAGCCTTGCTACTGGCGGCAAGACAACAAAGGGTACATAAATATGCTCAGGTTTTTCTTCAGGCTCTTCTTTATCAATCCATAATTGCATCAGTGCAGGTTTCGACCCTTCATTGATAATGCTTATGGACTCATCATTTGCTTTTTGGCTGAATATTAACCGTGTTCGGTTAATGTAAGTTTCACCTATTCCCTGTTCTGTAGTCATTGTCCAAAATAATACTGAAGCTAAAATAAAACAGGGTAATGATGATAGGATTTTCATAGAAAAAATATTTTTGTTAGTTATTTGTATTTCAGCGTAAAAGTTACTGAACCACTCACATTGCCGGAAGATACAGTATTCTCTGTTTGATACAAACCTGCCCTGAGAGGAACAGAGTAATTTGTATTGGCCGTTCCTGAATCATAACTGGTCAGCAGATAATCCGTATTGAACGTCACGGGAATATCCTGATCCGTGAGCATTTGCAACGCGACGCCGCTTGCCGTTGAAGTACTGTCCGGCGCAAACACTCCCTGTGAATTATTTTTAATCGTTGTTGTTGGCATAAACGAATAACTGATGCTGGCCAGCCCAGCAGGACATTGCGTGAAATTGAGCTTAAAGTCTGTTCTGGATGTTGTGTAGCCTGGACCGCTAAAGTCAGACCGCGCGGCTGGCGGGAGTGTCACATCCACATTGGGTGTTGTACAGGTGCCTCCCGTGGTATTAATGACCAGCCCCCCCGCAAGGAACTCCGCAATCATATAAGTACCCCCACCTGTGCTGGAAGCGCCGTTGTAAAACTGATAATGCCGCGTATACATCGGATCAAAAACAGGCGTAGTACCCGCAGTCAGCGTATTTGCTGTCTTTACAAAACGAATTTGTACATCAACCCCGATATTAAATGAACGTCCGCTGTCGTAGGTGACAGGGAAGAGTTCTGCTGGTGTTTGATAAATACCACCAGCTACAGTCAGCGGATACCAGGCACTGGTTTGCCCTTTCACGGTATAACGCCAGCGGGCGATGTAACCAAGCCCGGTTTTCACCGCAGTATTATAAACACTGTAGGCCTGGCCTTCTGTCGTCGTCGTATTCCAGATGGTGTAAGGAGGATAACCCTGAACCGCGAGTTGCGGTGAAATCGTCTGATAGGTGTTCCTTTGCGCACAGGTCCACGCGGTCGGATCTGATGATGTTACCCACCCGCCCAACAGGTCTCCCACAACAGCATCTTTCCCAATCTGAATGGTGGTTGAAGAGAAATACTGGTAATAGGAACTTGTCCGGTTGCAATTAACCCACGTACCATCCGCCCATACCGGATGACTTATACCAGCGAACGCGATAAAGAGAATTGACCTGAAAATTTTTGCCATAACATTTCTTCCCTGTTTACTGGCACACCACGTTTGCACGCCTGAAACTATCTTCCTCTGACAGATTATCAGCGGGCAGCTGGTACAATAATTCACATTGTTGCGACGGCGAACTTCCCCATTTCACATTGAGTTTTCCTTCGCTATTTTTTACCCGAATATAACTCTGGCTTCCTTGTGCGATATATCCAACCCTCTCGTTCTTCTCATCTGTAACAGGTGTGCCAAACGGAATTTCCTCGTTACGAACCGAGCTGATTTGCAACAAAGCGGAATAACCAAAATCTGTTTCATATTTCAATAACACCACCGCACCGGCCGTCGGAACGCTATTCTGGCGGGTGACGTCGAGAGCAATATCATTGGAAAGCCCTTTTGGATCCAGTTCGATGCTATTCTGCCGATACGGTGTTAAATAAGGCACCGCGGCTTTACCTGATTTATCCAAAGCCAGGCTTGAATTATTCGCCACTTTCGCGCCGCTGGCATGGTTCGCTTCCACAACTGCCATGGTGTCGCCCATTATCGGCGTGAACACTACACCATTTCCGTATGCAATTGCGCCGCCCGAAAGCGTTGCCCCATACTGCTGGTAGCCTTGTCCGGCTGAAAAGCTTCCTCCTAACCGGGTATAAGGTGAATTCCAGTTCCCACTGGCGCCTGCGGTATTGCGGTTACCCATCGATGAATAATGATCTGCATTGCCGAAAGCACTGTAAGTATATTGACGCTCATCGCCAGCGGAACCCGAGACCGAATTCTGAATCCCCTGATGATCACGTTCCTGTACATAGGTGGAATTGAAATAAGCCGAATTTGCGCTGCTACCCAGAGGTAGTGAAATCCCTACGGCAATTTTGTTGTCCCAGATATTTTTCACCAGATCCCGGGTACGGCTGGCATTAATATTCAAATTGAACCATGAGAAAGTGTTGGTGTATCCCATTTGGTATTCAGTATCACGCCCGCCTCTGTTCCAGTAATCCTGGGTGCTTGCACTGATATTCAATGTTCCCCAGACCTCCGACAAATCCTGTGTTGCGCTGATCTGCACGCGATTTTTACGATTGATACTGCTGGAATAAAAAGCGTTTCCGGCAGAGGTTTGCTGGTCCCGTATCAACATTGCATCATCAATACTGTAGTAACCGGCGCTTGAATAACGATAATTCGCCAGCGTGATATTCGTGTTCACCACTGGCAGTATTTTTGAGAAAGCCAGACTGTAACTTTGCCCCTCTTTTGAGATTTCGTTATGTAGCTGAGTACGGGCATGAGTGATATCCGAAGATATCGCACCCAGCGAAGTATTCAGTGCAATCCCCCCGGCCACCGACTGATACTCTCCTCCTCCTAATACACCTCCGTAACCCGTGATCAGATTGGTAAAACCGTGCCGTATAGTGCCCATCGCAATCAGGGGTTTTTCATTCACGGTCGAATTACGATAAGTCCCGCTCATCAGTGTGTAGCGGGTTGTCCCTGGCCTTAATAGTTCAGCGATCGACGCATAGGTCACAGTGAAACTACGCTCGCTGCCATCCGCTTCTTTCACTGTGACCAGCAAATCTCCTCCAGTGCCCGTCGGATACAGTTCATCTATGACGAACGGGCCAGGTGGAACCGTGGTTTCATAAATACGCGTGCCGCGCTGTGAAATCTGAACTAATGCATTAGTATTCGCCACGCCACTGATCACCGGTGCGTATCCGCGCTGCGAGTCCATATACATCCGGTCATCGGATGCCAGCATGGCCCCGCGAAAACCCACGCTATCAAAGACCTGTCCTTCCGTCATAGACTCACCGATCACCAGCTTACTGCGTATCGGCACTATCGCACGTTCGAGATAAGTGCTGGCGTTATCATATTCCCATCCATTTTCATCGCTCTGGTTAAAAGACCCTTTATATCGCAAACGCCAAACATCCCAGTTTATACCACCGAGAAGTCCGAGATATTGAGTAGAGATACTTTGCGTTTCTGACATTTCTGAATGATAGGCGTTATAGTCATATTCTAATGTTGCCGCTGTGATACCTTTATCCCAAAGTTCGGGGCTGACATACCCTCTGGCATGGCGAAGTAAATAGATCTGCGGCGCTGTCACATTAAGATGTTGAGTGGTAACGTCATAACTGGCATCGAGTCCGGGAAGCAATTTATTAATATCAGCACATTGATGGGGATCTTTAAGCTGATAAACGACATTTTCATCGAGTCTTTCACTATCAATACCCAAATCTGATAGCAATTTTATATTGAAACACGCATGGGCTATTTTTGATTGATTATCAGGAAGTGAAAAATTAACGTCTGTACGCCCTTTCCACCTCTCATTTACATACAGATCCACCCGATGTATTCCGGGTAGTACAGGGTTTCCTTGCGCATAATCATTAACGTCTATTGCTGACCGCATAAATGCACTGTTAAAAATAACCGTATCAGAACCTGCATAACAGACGACGTGAGAGAACAGCAGTGCAGACCAAGCTGTTGTTCTTAATATCGCCATGGTGAATGAATTTTTAAGCGAGCCAGATATCATTTCATAATATCTGTTCATTGACTGATTCCCCGCCATAATCATTTATGATGCTATAGAATAACTTTTCGCCCCGTATATCTTTATTCTCATTCGACTTCAGATTGAATTCTATTTCACTTTCAGGCTCAACCATTCTCTTCGTAAAATTTTCCACACGGGAAAGTACCGGTGATGTTTTTGAGTGTCTGACTTCCAGCTTACTGAAAGTGATAAAGTAAGGTGAAGGATTGATAATTGTTAGTTTGTTGCCAATCACTGATACTTTTAACTGTTTATAAGCCTGAAGTGGCGAAGGTACTAAGTTATCTGGTCGGTATAACAACTTAACCCGGGTACGAAATGCCATTTGCAATACATTATCACCTGCCTGAATCCTCTGTGTCGGCTTTGGAGGCACTTCCAAAAGATTAAACCAGAACAGCGATTCCCGATCCTGTGGTAAATGCTCGTTCAGTGCCATCAGCCGTATCGCCTGACCTTTCTCTGGATCGATGCGAATGACAGGAAGATTGACAATAAATGGGACATTGACTTCACCGGGCCGGGCTTTCGGATTGCCATCATCCAGCCACATTTGTACCAGATAGGGTTTTTTACCCTTATTCATTAATTGTATTACTGACTCTTTATCTTGAGCATGGAACACAATCCGCGTTCCGTTAATGACAACTTCCGGATACGCTTTACAGGAAAAGAAGCAGGTTAAAATAATACTGATGAATATAGACTTACACATCCCTGAGTTCCTCTTTATTGAAACAGGGGTGAAATTCCTGCTTCACCCCTTTTTATCGGTTACTCGTATGTCATGGTGTAATCAACTTGCGTGGTGACCGTTCCTGCCACAGAAACTCCGGTGGCATAATAGCGGGCGAAATAATTCAATGTCCCGCTGCCGGCGCTGATATCAACCGGAATATCATTTTGGCCATCGGTTACCGGAGATCCGGCGACTATTGACTCCATACTGGCATTTAGTAATTCAACCTGAACATTTTTTGCTGCATCCGACGCGGTGGTATCTATATTAAGACGGCCGGTGGCACTATCAACATAAGTACCGGGTTCATAATAAGTGCTTGCCGTGCCTAAAGCCGTACCTGAACAACTTGTCAGTGAGATATTAAAAGGTGTCGCACCGGCAGTTTCCCCCGGCGCTTTCAAACTGTTTGCTGAAACAGTAGGTAATGTCACGGTCGCATCCTCACTTCCACCATTAACAGCAATTGAACAGGTAGTATCTGTTACCTTGCCATTAATAGTAATAGTTCCATCGACCGCCATTGCCGACGCAGCAAACGTAGATGTTATGACTAACGCAAGCATGGGTATGACGTGTTTAGTATTATACATATGCACTTCCCTATATACGTAAGGATTGATCACTAGCTAATAATGATGGCATCAATATATAATAAGTCTTTCATCAATCCGACAGATAAATATATACAGAAGTTCATTATTAACGTCACGCATCATATACCGAAAATTATGATAAGCAATACAAGTTACTTGAATAGGCAGAGTTTAATTTTGGGGAGGGTTAATTAATAGTTATTTATATAAAAAGTTCTCCTAATAACATTCAAAATATACTCGGCCATAAAAATATAATAACCAAATTAGTCGTCAGGGTATTTGCGTGCAAACACCCTGAACTGATGGGCTATGTTACGCTGTCGCCAACCTGAAGGCCGAGACAGACTGCGTCAGATATAACACCTGCTCTTCAAGTGAGGCCGCTGCTGCTGCGGATTCTTGCACCAGCGCCGCATTCTGCTGAGTTACGCCGTCGATTTCGGTCACAGCCTGCTCAATCTGGCTTATCCCACGGCTTTGCTCATCAGATGCGGTCGAGATATGTTCCATCAGCACATCAACCTGAGTCACGGAAGAAATAATTGCCGAGATAGAATCCCCGGTACGCGATACCTGTTCAGATCCTTCCTTTATATTGGCAACGGATTCAGAGATCAGACTTTCAATTTCCTTCGCTGCGACAGCACTGCGCTGCGCCAGACTGCGCACTTCGCTGGCGACCACCGCAAATCCACGCCCCTGTTCGCCGGCACGTGCGGCTTCAACGGCGGCATTGAGCGCCAGAATGTTGGTCTGGAACGCAATGCTGTTGATGACGCCTGTTATGTCTTCGATTTTCTTAGAGCTGCTGTTAATACGACTCATCGTTCCGATCACATCCTGTGCCACCTTTTCACCTGCACGCGCATTTTTAACGGCTTCACGTGTCAGGCCACTCGCACGGGTGACATTCTCGGTATTCTGTTTTACGGTCGCCCCAAGTTCTTCCATGCTGGCCGCGGTTTGTGTCAGTGCAGCCGCCTGTTGTTCTGTGCGGGAAGCCAGATCAATGTTCCCAGCCGAAATTTCCTGCGATGCATGAGCAACGGTATGACTGGTGTCGCGCACCTGGCCGATAATGCGGGTCAGCGACTGTCGCATATGCTCAATAGACTGCATCAGTTCTTCAATTTCGCTGCGTGAACGGGCATTAACCGGCACCGGGGTATCAAGATAACCTTCTGCAATCTGCCGGCAATGATCACGTGAATTCAGAAGCGGCGTCAGAACGAAACGTTTAAGCAAAATCACCACGCCAATAATGATGATCAGGAATAGCAGACCAAAACCTATGGTCAACCCGATGCCAAATTTGAAATTATCCTGCGCATCATTGTTGAGATTTCTGGCGTACTGCTCGTGCAGCGCCAGCACTCTATCCAGGACGATTTCATACTGTCGATCGAGTTTTATGACTGTCGGGATCTTTGCTTTAAACCGCGCCTGGTCACCCGCTTTCGCGGCATCGATCAGCGGCTGTATTCCGTTCTGACGATATTCCAGATAAGTGGCGCGATATGCCTGGGCCAGTTCATCCTCACCCGGCAGTTTAGGTGCATCTATATAGGCCTGAAATGCGGCATCGGCCTTCACGATAACTTCATTGACGCCGTCAAGTGCAGCGCCGTTTTGCTGACCATTGCTGCTCTCGATTTCCTTCATGTACTCCATAACGCGTACACGTGAGGTACGGCTATGATTAATGGGGTCAATCACGGACAGGACGACACGGATTTCTTTGTTGACGTCATCAAGGGAATGATTACTTTGGGTTAGCAACCAGATATTTGATAACATACTGGTGAAAAAAAGAGCGAAAAGGACTACAAGAACGAGTAAAGAGGACTTTTTAAGCGACATCGGTAGATTCTCAAAACAGAGCAAGGATCTGTTTATCGGCATTTGGCTTAAAAGGTTTAATGACTGCTTCACCCTATCAGGAATTTAACAGACGATGATCGGCCCGCCATCAAATTTTTAGCTATATCTGATACCGCTCTCCACTTAAAGGCAGCTTCAACTGCCGACACAGCGCAAAACTAAAAAATTTCTTTACACTTTTACGTTAATGAAAATCGCATTCAAATCTCTTACACAGAACCTGCATAGGTATTTATTCCTGCAGGAAAGATCCTAATAAACATCAAATAAAATTATGCCATGCGTGTGTCACCTTCGTTTTACAAATAGAATATTCATTCGGCATATGAATATTCCCATAGGAAAACATGAAAATTCCTATGAATTAACCGTCGCAATGAAATGAAAATTTTTTCATGAAAGAAAAATTTTCTCAGATATTTCCTGCGTTTTTTCATTAATAATCCTGATGGAGTTTTCACTTTTCTATTTTTTTCTACAAACCGATCAGCCTCAATGCCTTATCACATGCTGCCTGCGAGGGTATTAAGAGAAAATTCCTATATTTCAATATGATGATCCGTTATCCTGCGATCCAAGCGATGTAATACTTAGTTACAAATTATGATTTTCAATAGAATCACTAATGTTTCTAAAATGCCAGCGACAGGTACTTATCTGAAATTTTACTTTTTCAGATAAATTCAATACACACTGCGAAATGCTCCGAAAAATATCAGCTCGCTTGTGACCCTGAAGTTATTCGCACGTTATTATGATGCGGCATGGACAAATTTTTATGGCAGGGTTGCCAGCCTCAATGTATTTTTCAGATTCATTGGCAGCGTTTATCACTCCACAGTAAGGGATAGGCATGTCTAATAGTTTTCAGGAAGAAATCCCCAAAGCCCGCGTTAATATTAAATTAGATCTCCACACGGGCGGCGCACAGAAGAAAGTCGAATTACCTTTAAAATTAATGGTAATGGGAGACTACAGCAATGGCAAAGAAGACCGACCTTTGTCTGAACGCGAAAAAGTTAACATCAATAAAAATAACTTTAACAGCGTTCTGGCTGAGTTCAGCCCTTCACTTAATCTGACCGTTGAAAATACGCTGGCTGGCGATCATAGCGAAGAAAACATCTCTCTGAACTTCAACGAAATGAAAGATTTCGAACCCGAGCAGGTTGCACGCCAGATCCCTCAACTGCGCGCCATGCTGGCCATGCGCAATTTGCTGCGTGATCTCAAATCCAATCTTCTGGACAACGCGACGTTCCGCAAAGAACTCGAAACCATTCTTAAAGATCCGTCCCTGAGCAATGAGCTTCGCAGTGAACTGAACGCTCTGGCACCCAAGGCATAACAGCCTCCACTTAACGGATTAATGCGAGAAAATGCTTATGTCAGTCAATACTGAAAACTCTTCTTCAAGCCAGACTACTGTTCTTGAACGCCCTGAAGCGGGTACCGTTTACGCTTCCCTGTTTGATAAAATTAATCTGACGCCGGTGACTTCACTGGGCGACCTGAATGATTTCCAGGACACCGCTGCCCTGGCTGATGTGACCGCCGATCAGCGTGTGACGGCAGCCGTTCAGGTCTTCCTTGAGCGTCTGAAGCAATCTGGCCAGACCGTTGAGCGTCTGGATAAAACGCTGCTCGATCACCATATTGCAGAACTGGACAATCAGATCAGCCGTCAGCTCGACGCTGTGATGCATCACCCTGATTTTCAGCGCGTGGAATCCGGCTGGCGTGGTCTGAAGTTCCTGGTTGACCGCACCGATTTCCGCCAGAACGTCAAAATTGAAGTGCTGGACGTTTCTAAAGACGACCTGCGTCAGGACTTCGAAGATTGCCCTGAAATCATCCAGAGCGGCCTGTACCGCCACACCTACATTCAGGAATATGACACACCGGGCGGCGAACCCATCGGTTCTGTGATTTCCAACTACGAGTTTGACGCGTCAGCCCAGGATGTTGCGCTGCTGCGTAACATTTCTAAAGTCTCCGCTGCCGCGCACATGCCGTTCGTTGGCGCCGTCGGTCCTAAATTCTTCCTGAAAGATTCCATGGAAGAAGTGGCTGCGATTAAAGACATCGGTAACTACTTTGACCGCGCGGAATACATCAAGTGGAAATCCTTCCGTGATTCTGACGACTCCCGCTATATCGGTCTGACTATGCCACGCGTGCTGGGTCGTCTGCCGTATGGTCCGGATACCGTTCCTGTTCGCAGCTTCAACTACGTTGAAGAAGTGAAAGGTCCGGATCACGAGAAATATCTCTGGACCAACGCAGCGTTCTCCTTTGCCGCCAACATGGTGAAAAGCTTCATCAAAAATGGCTGGTGCGTGCAAATCCGTGGCCCGCAGGCTGGCGGTGCGGTGACTGACCTGCCGATCCACCTGTATGACCTCGGCACCGGCAATCAGGTGAAAATCCCGTCAGAAGTGATGATCCCTGAAACCCGCGAGTTTGAGTTTGCCAACCTGGGCTTCATCCCGCTGTCTTACTACAAAAACCGCGATTACTCCTGCTTCTTCTCTGCCAACTCCGCACAGAAACCGGCGCTGTATGACACCGCGAATGCCACTGCAAACAGCCGCATCAATGCGCGTCTGCCGTACATCTTCCTGCTGTCACGTATCGCGCATTATCTGAAGCTGATCCAGCGTGAAAACATCGGCACCACTAAAGATCGCCGCCTGCTGGAACTGGAACTGAACACCTGGATCCGCACGCTGGTCACTGAAATGACCGATCCGGGCGATGACCTGCAAGCCTCTCACCCGCTGCGTGATGCCAAAGTGACCGTAGAAGATATCGAAGACAACCCGGGCTTCTTCCGCGTAAAACTGTACGCCGTACCGCACTTCCAGGTGGAAGGGATGGACGTGAATCTGTCACTGGTTTCTCAGATGCCTAAAGCGAAAGCGTAAGAGGCCGGAGTGGTAATGAAAATTTATCGACCACTATGGAGTGAGGGGGCATTGCTGTCCCCTCAGCAGTTCCAGCAGCAGGCTTTATGGGAAGCACATAGTAATCAATGTGTTGCCCACCTGTCCGTTGTTAATCCCTGGGGCGTAGCCACAGCTGAATTTGATGAAGGCTTGCTAAGTGTCAGACGTCTGCAGGCACTACAGCTGACCGTGCGTCTGCCTGACGGTTCTCTGATAGATACCGGGAGCAGCGATCTTCTCCCCCCTGCCCGGGATTTATCTCAGGATATTCCGGCACAAGTCAATGAGCTTACGGTGATGCTGGCAATGCCGTTATTGCAGGCAAACAGCAGCAACGTACAACTCACTGACAATGCGGGGGATCGCCCGCTCCGTTATCGTCAGGAATGGGTAAATGTTCAGGATGCATTCGGTCAGGAAGAAGAGTCCATGGCTGTGGCCCGTTACGCTTTGTCTCTGCGTTTTGACACAGAACAAAACGAGGAATACCTGATCTGTCCTGTATTACGTCTGGTTCGCGACGGTCAAGGCGGCTGGAGAAATGACAGTACATTTATTCCTCCGTTGCTGGCAATGTCCGCTCATCACGGCCTGGTCCTGGACATGGAGCAAATTCTCACACAATTGCAGGCTAAACGCCGCCGCCTGATGGGGATGCGTCGTGAGAGCAATCAGCGTATGGCCGATTTCGCCGTCGCAGATGTGTCATTGTTCTGGCTGCTTAATGCCCTCAATACGCATGTTTCAGCATTATCTGAACTGGTTAAAAATCCGGCGCGACACCCTGAACAAGTCTGGTTTGAATTATCGAAACTGGCGGGGAGCCTGCTGACGTTTTCCCTGGAACATGATATCGAAGCGATACCGGCTTACGACCATGCGTCCCCAGAGACCGTTTTCCCGCCTTTACTTGACCTGATCGGGGAGTTACTGGAAGCCAGCCTTCCCTCGCGCGTTATCTCGCTGGAAATGCACAGGATCAATGGCCAGCAGTGGAAAGCGCCTCTTAATGACAGTCGCCTGCGTGAAGACGCAGACTTCTACCTGTCAGTGCGCTCAACACTGCCCGCTTATCAGCTGATTTCCCAGTTCCCTGCTTTATGTAAAGTCGGGGCTCCGGACGATGTCAATAATATTGTTAACGTCGCACTTAATGGCGTGCCACTGATCGCTTTAAGCCATGTCCCTGCGGCAATCCCTCTTCGGCTGGAAAATCAATATTTCGCCCTGGATCTCAAACATCCTTCTGCACAGGCCATGCTGGATTCGGGTACGTGCATGTTCTATGTACCGGAACTTCTCGGTGAACTGCAACTGGAACTCTATGCGGTGCTTCGGTCATGAGAAATGAAATAGATATTGATGAGTTGCTGGCCGATACCTGGCTGTCCGTTGTGCAGTTACGTAATGGAGTGGTTGCAGAAGAAGGCGAGGCTTTATACGAGCGCTGCCGCGCACAGGTAGAGCGAGTTCAGGACCAATTACAGCTGGCCGGTTACGATAGCGAAAGCGTTGAACATATCACTTATGCCCAATGTGCATTGCTGGATGAAACCGCACTCGGTCGACAGGATGAGGACAAGGCGCCTGATAACGGACATATTGCCTGGCAGCGGGCACCGTTACAGGCGCGTTTCTTTGGCTCTCTTCAGGCAGGTGAAGCGTTATATGAACGGATCCGCTCTGTGCTGCGTCAACCGGCTCCCGATATCACTGTGCTGAGCTGTTTTCATCGGGTCTTATTGCTGGGCTTTCAGGGGCAATATAGCGCTCAAACCATCAACCCTCAGCAACGTGAGCAAACCCTCGCCGCCCTTGCCGGGCGGGTCACTCCCTTCAACGTGGTGCTCCCAGGTGCATTGCTCAGTAAAACAGGACGGGTACGTGGCGGGGCATTATTACGCTCACTCTGGTTCTGGGTTCTGGTTGCTATTGTGATCGTGTCCGGTGTCTGGTGGGGCGGGCATGTCTGGCTGCAACATCTGATTAATCAGCAATTGCCGGGGCAGTTCTGATATGCGCATCGGTTCTCGTTTATCAGTTTACTGCCTGACCGGGATGACAGGATGTCTGGCACTTCTGTTGTGCTGGGGATTCAGCCCATTTGACACCTCTACAAAATCAGTCATTACCCTCATCACAGTGATCTTAATGGCTGGACTGATGCTGTGGGGAAGGCGCCATGATGTGTTCATCGATGAGACGACACGACTGGAAAACCTGCCAGAGATATCGTTTTCGCAGCCGGTCGTTCTTGTTTGCGGGGACAAGCTGGATGCGCTGTTTGGTGAAACTACGGTACGGATTACCCCACTTGCCTGTTATGTCAAAACAGACATCGCAAAACCGTTATCCATTTTCGTTGATGCGGTGCTATCACAACGTCCCGGCTGGATCCGCCAGATGGCCGTACTGTACAGCGTTTCGCCGGAAATTCATGCCGATGAAGCTGTCTGCCGTGCCGCAATTAAAAGCTGGCGTCAGCAGTTTTATCGTTTGCAAAAGCGCATCGGATGCCGCATTCCCGTGCTGGTCAGTTGCCGGCTGAACGGAACGGCGTCGCCCTGGTTTGTGGGCGCTGCCGACGGAAAAATGATCGTCAGGGACGACGATGAAGGCGCAACACGGCTGAGTGACTGGTTGAGTTCGTCAGACATCAATATGCAGCCCGCTCGCCAGTCTCAGGCTATCTGTCTTGAAGCAGCCTGTTCATGGCTTCGGGACGTTGTGCTTAATGAAATGCAGCATCCTCAAACCCTGAGCACGCCGGTTCTTCCCGTGGCCGTGGGTGTCAGGTTTGACGCCGTGTCGGGTGTGCCCGATAACCTTTGGTCTGCAGCATTGACGCGGCGTACCACACTGAATGCGCTGATGCCCTTGCAATCAGAGAGCGTGGCAACTCTGCCTTTTCCCGATCCCTTGTTACCGCTGCTGTCCGGCACTACCCGGCGGCCATTTGCATACCGATTTACTCGTGTTGATGCGGGTATATCTCGGCTACCGGTGCAATGCCCGTCTGCAACTCACCGTCCCTACCCGCTTGCTGCCGGAACCCCGGCTCGGTGGGTCCCGACGGATACAGCTCGGGCGTACCGGTGTGCTGGGTTTACAGGAAAGCAAACGTGACAGCCTGCCGCAAAGTATGACCGTCAGCCTCGGCACCTATCAGGGTGTACATGAAGAACCTTTGCTACCCGCTGAGTCGGGAGAATACCGGTTCCGTTAACCCTGCAATCAAGACATTGCAGGGACACAGTATTTTTTGCGAATGAAGAAAAAGGATGCCCTGATGGCAAAAATAATTTCCTCACCTATAAGATGGCAGTATTTCAGCCTGTTTCTGCTCGCGGTTCTGCTTAGCGGATGTGGCCTGACTCAGAAAGTGGTCGATGGCACCAAAGGCGTGACCAAAGCGATTTTCTATAAGCAAATTAAAACACTGCATCTCGATTTTTCCTCGCGCACTTCTATGAACACAGATGAAGGCGATCAGTCATCACTTGCCACCATGGTGCGTGTTTATCAGCTTAAAGATCGCAAAGCCTTTGACGCCGCGGATTATGAAAAGCTGCTGCTTCAGGCCGACAACCTGTTAAAAGCCGATGCCCTGGCCTCTAAGGAAGTGCTGGTGATGCCGGGCGGTGATGTATCACTGGATATGCCCATGGAACCCGATGCTCAGTTTGTCGCCGTGGTGGCGTTGTTTCGCAACCCGGACAGACAACACGATACCTGGCGGGTGGTCCTGAAACGGGAAGAGCTTGATCCCGACAAGCCCCGCACGCTGGAACTCAGTAACGGGCAGCTTACGTTGTTACCACTCAAAGATTAAATGGAGGTTTCTGTGGTTGATATCCTGAAAAATCTTCTCCCTGATGCGACAGGTCTGTCCCGCTACTCACTTGATATCTGGAACAGCCCTTACAGTCTGGACGTGCTGAACTTTCGCGGCGAGGAACAGCTCAGCGAGACCTTTTCCTACACCGTTGACGTCACCTGCCCCGAACCGGATATCGACGCCGCGCAGATGCTGCGCCAGTTCGCCAGCTTCACTATGGGCACGCCTTTCCAGCCCGAACGCGCCGTGTACGGCGTTATCCGTGACTTTCAGCGCCTGTCGACCTCCGCCGACGAAACCCTGTACCGCCTTGAGCTGGTGCCGCGCCTGCGGCTGCTGGAAAACAGCACCAACAGCTTTATTTTTCAGAACCAGTCGGTGCCTGAAGTGGCGGAGTTTATCCTGCGCAAGCACGGGCTGGAGGGGCAGGATTTTGAGTTTCGCCTCAGCCAGACCTACCCCGACCGCGAGCTCATCACCCAGTGGGGCGAGACCGACCTGCAGTTTATAAAACGCATTCTGGCCGAGGTCGGTATCTGGTTTCGCTTTGAGGCGGACACCCGCCTGACGTGTGAAAAGGTGCTGTTCGGCGACGGGCCGGAGCAGTACCAGTTTGGCGTGACTCTGCCGTACTGCGAGCCGTCGGGGATGAGCGACGGCCACGCCGAAAGCGTCTGGGGGCTGAAAATCCACTGGAACGCCGTGACCGGCAAAATCTTCAAACGCGATTATAACTACCGCGAAGCGACCACGCCGCTTGACGCCAGCGCGCAGGTGCGCAGCGCCGCGCCGGTGACCGGAGAAAGCTACCTTTATGCCCGACCCTACCGCGAGGCCGGTGAGGACGTGGACGCCGCCGCTGAAACCGGCGCGTTCTACGCCCGCATCCGCCATGAACGTAAACTCAATCATCAGTGCCGCATCTTTGCCCGCACCACCGGCAGCGGGCTGGCGCCGGGTCAGGTGCTGGAGCCGCAGGCCTATCCGTTCAGCGACCTGCCGGACGGCATCCTCATTACCCGCATCGTCGCCAAAGGCTCGCGCACCGACCACTTCCGCCTCAATATCTGGGGCATGGCCTACCGCGAAACGATTGGCTTTCGCCCCGAACCACCGGCGCGGCCGGTGCTCAGCGGCACGATACCGGCGCGGGTGGAAAGCCCGACCCGGGGCGACACCTACGCGTGGCTGGATAATCAGGGGCGTTACCGCGTGCGCATTGACGGCGACCGTGCCCCGGCGGATGCCGGTTACGCGTACCTGTGGGTGCGCCTCGCCAAACCCTACGGCGGCGACGGCTACGGCTGGCATATGCCGCTGACCGACGGCACCGAAGTGGCGATTGCCTTTGACGGCGGCGATCCCGACCGGCCGTACATCGCCGCCGCGCTGCACGACTCCGAACATCCCGACCACGTGACCGAAAGGAACCACACCCGCAACGTCCTGCGCACCCCGTCAAATAACAAGCTGCGGATGGAGGACCGGCGCGGTGAGGAGCACATCAAGCTCGCCACCGAATACGGCAAAACCCAGCTGAATAGCGGGCATATCGTCGATGCGCAAAACGCGCCGCGCGGCGAAGGTTTTGAGCTGCGCACCGACGAACACGGCGTCCTGCGCGGCGGCAGGGGCGTCTTTCTCAGCGCGGACGCCCAGCCGCAGGCGCAGGGTCAGGTGCTGGATAACAGCGCGGCGATGGCTGAAATCGACTACCTGCAGCGTCAGGTGAAAGCCCTCAGCCAGGCCGCCGCCGAAGCCAGCGCGCTGGAGGCCGACATCGCGGCGCAAATCGCCATGTTCAGCGAACGGCTGAAGCCGATAAATCAGGTGGTGCTGGCCAGCGCGCCACAAGGGATTGCACTGACCAGCGGCGAACATATGCAGCTGGCCGCCGCCAAAAACATGATACTGAACGCCGGTAACAATGCGGATATCGGGGTGATTAAGAACCTGACCGTCAACACCGGTGAGGAAATGGGCCTCTTTGCGCTGAAGGGCGAAATGAGCCTGAAGGCCAGCGAAGGCAGGGTCGACGTTCAGACGCAGAACAACCGGCTGGCGCTTGCGGCGGGCAAAAAAGTGAGCATCACGGCGGTGGACGGCGATATCCTGTTCAGCGCGAAAAAGCGCATCACGTTGATTGGTGGCGGCAGCTACCTCATCCTGCAGGACGGCAAAATTGAGTACGGCACGGCCGGTGAATATTTCAGGAAAACGCCGCACACGGTGCTGACGGTGGCGAATCCTGTACGGCTGAAAATGCCCTATCTGCCTGGAGGCGGAAAATACGACCTGGCGCTGGATTTCAGGGATCAAGACTTAAATGCCATAGCGAACGCGGGTTACCGCATCACATTTGAAAGCGGCTCAGTACTGGCTGGCAAGCTTGATGAACAGGGATATGCACTGCATAAAAATGTGCCGTTTGAATCAGCCAGCGTGGAATACGTTCTGCCCGAACCCTTACCGGATCCGGACTGGGAACGCTACACCTCACTTGATGCGGCAACGGACAGCCTTTTAACGAAATAACAGGGACAATCACCAATGGATGACGATTTCGAAAAGGCGCTGGCATTTTTCACTCCGCCACCTGACAGCTGGGTCTACAGCGGACAAAGAAAAATTGAGGCCGCAGGCCAATGGATTTGGGAAACCCTGCAGGGAGATTTCAATACAGAACAAACTACCGGACAGGTCGTCACAGGGACGGTGATTTCCATGATCCCTTTTGTGGATCAGCTCTGCGATATCCGCGATCTGGTGGCTAACTGCAAAAAAATTAATGAAGACGACAGCGACACCTGGGCATGGGTTGCGTTATGCCTGACATTGATCGGCTGCTTCCCGGTGTTAGGGTCGCTGTGCAAGGGCGGATTTAAAGTCCTGTTTTTGTATTTGCGCAAAAGTCATCTGGATCAGCTAAACAACCCCGGCCAGCTTTACCGTGCACTTGAAGGCGCCATCGGCTTATTGAACGATTTTCTGAATATGCCCGCCACGCGCAGCGCGCTGAAGTATCTGAAAATTTATAACCCTTACCGTTTCCTCGAGGAAAAATTACGCGGCGTGATCGACAGCCTGGACGTCTTCGATCTGTTAAGTGTTTTTGATGAACTCCTCTCCGTCACCAAAAAACTTCTCGATAAAGTCACGGCCTGGGGCCCGGCATCGTTAAAGCAACCCGTGGCCGCCTTGTGGAACATGCTGATGGCAGTACGTCGCAACGCGGACCGGATGCTAAGTAAAGCCCTCGCCCCCGTCACGGATTTACTGGAAAAACTGGCAAACCGCCTGCGTGTTGAAGGTGACAATGCCTACCGCGCGCATGTGGGCAGCAACGCACACCTCTACGGCGGTGAACGGGCGGCAAAAGAAGTGGAGATGTTTAAGCAGGAAAAGCCGGATTGGGTGGATGTTGGGGCACCAACAGAAAAATTTAAACCGCTAGGTAAGCTTTCGACTGTGCAATCAAAGAAAATTGCTGAGGGTTGGCCTGATATTAGTGAAAATTCAAATAATGTAGTTTTAAAAGGCAAGTTTGATACTTTCGATAATTCCTTGATAGGTGTTGAAATTCCTCCTGGTGAGATTCTCTATCGGGTCATTGACCCTAATTCTTCAGACAACAGCATCTGCTGGATGCGAAAGGCAGAGTTTGAAAAGCTGACGTCGAAAAGTGACTGGCGTAAAAACTTTGCCGTATGGAAAAGCTGGAATGAAAACGGAGAATATGTCGTTTACACCGTTCCGCCGGGACAGTCCCTCAAGGTCTGGGAAGGCCGGGCTGCAACACAAATCAATGAGAATGCCAAAGAATATTCGCTTGAAGGCGGAGCGGTACAAATCGTACTGGACCCGTCGCAGCTTAGAAAAGAGTTTACCGGTGAGCGGCGTAAAACCGGCTGGGGCTATGGTGATGTGGCCGGTGACCCTGTCAGCCCTTATCTGGGGCTACCGAAGCTAGAGAATAAAAACAACTGGTATGAACCAAAAGGAAAAGAATAATGGGTATTTTACATCCGCAGGAATGTTACTTTTTAGAAAAATTTATCTCAGCAGAACATTTTGCCGAAACCCGTGATGCCATTATTGCTTATATCGATGCACATGAAGAAGCCCTGGCAAGATATAAACGGGAGATGCCTCTCAATACCCGCAAACTCCCACAATGGCAGCAGGCAGATATAGTATGGGAAACTCGCGTGATGCCTAATATCAGACCGATGAAAGAACGTTACATGAAAGCTTATATTCTACGAACACATAACGACATCAAAGCATTCGATATCGGTCATGCTATGAGCAATATTAGCAAAGGTATTGTTGAGTTTTGGAATGGATGGATGACTGAATATGAAATAAATAAAATTTCTGCTCTTGAATCTGTGGCTAAAAAACTTGACAGGCGATTATCAATGACGCTGCGAGGGTCATGGGATGATGGGGATTTGACCTATACCGGTTGTGGAAGCTTATATTCAAACATTGAACTCCCAGCAAAAATACCTTGTTATAAACTTGATCCTTCCGTAAGAATAGAAATAGGACAGAATCCCGAACAAACAGGCTTCTATCTTCCGGATATTAAATTTGCAGCAGCCCGGTTTATTTCCGAGGACTTTGGGCAGCCGGTTCTTGCATCTCAGGGCATCAGACGCAGTAACTGGTCAGACCCAGAAACGGGTGAAAAAGATTACAACTGGGAAGATATTGAATGGACCGAAACCGGTTGGACTCTTATCCGCCGGGTTGAAGGCGAATTTATCGATGTC
>NZ_JBLYPL010000021.1:0-81777 GCF_051851855.1 Rahnella sp. ATs2
TTCACCGGGCTTTTTTACAGGCTCATCAGGCTGATTAATCAGTGTTTGCGCAACGCTTTCACCTGGTCCGCCGTAATATCCCCCGGCAGGCCGCCGAAGGTCACGCGCAGATAATTCACCATCTCAGCAATTTGCGCATCGTTCAGCCGATCCGCAAAACCAGGCATCGACTGCATGCTTTCACCGTTCGGGAAATCCTGCGCTGGTAAACCATCAAGCACGGAAACGATCAGGTTACGACCATCCGGCTGGCGCAAGGTGGCGTTGTTTTGCATCGCCACCGCGACGTGCGGTTTGCCGGAACCATCGGCCATATGGCAACCCGAACACTGATCCAGATAAGTGATACGTCCGGCGTCATTACCGCCCTGTCCGGTACTGACCGGCACCGCCGCCGGCGGTTTGTCGCCCAGCAGGTACGTGACGATCGCACGGTGATCGGCGTCGGTCAGATGACGGGTGCTGAGGTCGACAACCTTATGCATCTCGTCAAAGGCAGATCCCTGAGGCGCAATGCCAGTCGCGAGGAAACGGCTCAGATCTGCCGGGTTCCAGCCACGTTGCGCCAGCGCCTCCGGGGTGATCGCTGGTGCAGTAATGCGTCCGAGCGTGCCGCCTTTCAGGTTACTGTCGGTATCCATCTGCCCCAGTTTGCCGCGTGGTGTATGACATTCGCCGCAGTGACCGAGCACATCCGTCAGGTATTGACCGCGCTGCCAGTCGGCAGAATTCCCCTGAGAACTGGCAGGCATCGGATCGCTGGTACGGAATAACAGGTTCCAGCCGATCATCGCCATACGCTGGTTGAACGGGAATGGCATTTCGTTTTCCGGCACCGGCTGATCCACCGCCGGACGCGTCATCAGAAACGCATACATATCGTCTGAATCTTTGCGGGTGACACCTTTGTACGAGGTGTAAGGCATCGCCGGATACAGATGACGTCCGCCCGGCGCCACGCCTTTGGTCAGCGCCAGATAGAAATCGTCCGACGTCCAGCGGCCAATGCCGTCGTCCGCAGAAGGCGTCAGATTGCTGCCAAAGATTTTGCCAAACGGCGTTTCCAGCGGATAGCCACCCGCCAGCGGCGCACCGCCGGAAGCGGTATGACATGCCGCGCAGTCAGACGCCTGAACCAGATAACGACCGCGTTCAATCTGCGCCGTATCCGCAGTGACTTTCTGCACCGGCGCATCCAGCGTGCGGTTTTCCCGCCACCAGAGCACGGCGATCACGATAATGATCACCACCAGCAGCGCGAGGAAAAGACGTTTTTTCATCACGCATGCTCCCGGATCAGGCCTGGGGTTTTCATCACTACATCGCGTACCGCTTCGTAATACCGCACGTAGCCGGTACAGCGGCAGATGTGATTTTCCAGCGCGCCGTTAATCGCCGCTTCGAGATCAGCCAGCGGGATCGGGTGTTTTTCCAGACGCTCAAGCAGCAGCGTTGCCGCATTCACAAAACCCGGCGTGCAGTAACCGCACTGGAAACTGTAATGTTCCAGAAACGCCTGCTGAACCGGAGAAAGGTGGACTTCGCCTTTGTCATCGGTTTTCGCGTGCCCTTCGACGGTACGCACTTTTTTTCCGTTGAAGAAATGTGCGCCGGTGATGCAGGTCCGCACTTCTTCGCTGGTGCCGCTTTCATGGTCGACGATCGCCACGCAGGCGTGACAAATCCCCTGACCGCAGCCCAGACGGCAACCGGTCAGCGCCACATATTCGTGCAGGAAATCAATCATCATCAGGCCTTCAGGAACCTCCAGCGGGCCGTATTGTTGATTGTTGATGGTCAGCGTCATTGGCTGAGTTTTAATGCTCATTGTAAAACCTCTCGAATATTTTCAGCACGAACAGGCAAATCACGGAAACGGTGGCCGGTGGCTTCGGCAATGGCGTTCACCAGCGCAGCGACGACCGGGATCATCACCACTTCAGCCATGCCTTTCGGCGGATCGGTTTCCGACAGCGCAGGCAGGATATCGCTGGTCTGTTTCCAGACCGCCACATCACTGGCACGCGGCAAATGGTAACGGTTGAAGTTCCACGTTCCGTTGCCCGGCCCGTCTTCGTACAGCGGTAAATATTCGTGTAATGCGTGACCGATACCCATCGCCAGCCCGCCCTGTAGCTGACCGGAAACCAGCTCAGGTACGATCAGATTGCCGCACTCCATAATGGAATGATGCGTCAGGAGTTCGACCTTGCCGGTGGCAATGTCGACTGCGATTTCGGCCAGCGTACCGACCGCGCTGTAGTAGGTCACAGAAGCGTTGTTACGCTGAGTTGGCGGGTAATACACCGCGTCACGCGCCAGGGTCTGGAATTGATCCGCACCGTGACGTACTGACATGCCATCCACCGGAATGCGCTGACGCACATTATTGAGGGTAAAATCGGCTTCTGCCCATTGCCAGCGGTTGAATACGTGAACGGCTGCGCCGGTCATGCCTTTCATTTCGTACACTTTTTTCGCCAGCATTTCGAGGCTGAGAATTTGCATTCCGTTAGCGGTCAGACCGCCTTCCACCCAGCGGGCATCTTCTTTGCGCACGACATAAGGGGCAGCCTGTCCGCCACCAATGCCGGTTTGCCAGATAGCCATCGCCGCCGGCCAGATGCCGTTGTCGAAGATCAGGCGCGCTGCTTCGCGGGTGCTGTGAGAGAAGTAATAGGCCGAGTTACTGGCGCTGGATGGCGAGCAGTAAGAAGGCGACCAGCGCGGATTAGTTTGCAGTTTGTCCTGCTCTTCCTGCGACATAATGTACGGATCGCCGCTGGTTTCCACCGGCAGTACCGACCAGTCTGTCACCGAGAAATGCGCCTGTTCAGCCGGTTTCCCCAGCCATTCAGCGCACAGAACGGACTGCGATGTCGACATCCCCGTGCCCATTTCCGCGCCACTGTGCCACAGGCTGATTTCGCCTTTTTCACTGAGTTCCACGCGGGCAAAAGAGGTTTCCGCGCCGGTGCCGAAATCTTTCTGCACGCAACCAAAACCGACGCCATAACGTTTACCCGGATTCTGAATTTCGTATTCGGCTTTACGCTTTTTACGCTCTGTCCATAACGGATGAACAGCGGCTTTTTCCAGCACTTCATCGGCACGAATTGCGCCCGCCGGAATGGCGCCCTGAGTATTTTTCATGCCTGATTTCAGAACGTTGCGCATACGAAACGCAATCGGATCCAGCTTCAGTTCAGCAGCCAGTTCATCCATCATCATTTCAGTGGCGGCCATACTTTGCAGCGTACCGTAGCCGCGTGCTGAACCGGCATCAAGCGCGCGCGAGGCCAGACCGACCGCAGATAAATCACTTTTCGGGAAGTAGTAAATCGACTGTGCCGCTGTTGCGCCAACCATCACCACCGACGGCGTGAAGTTGCTGCGCCCGCCGCCGTCTGCGGTCATTGCCGCATGGAATGACTGCAACATGCCGGTTTCACGGTTCACAGCAATGTCGTAATTCATATCAAACGCATGACGTTTGAGCGCTGACTGGAACTGTTCAAAGCGGTCGTTAGCCAGACGCACCGGCGTGCCGTCACCGTACATCGCCGCGACGGCACCGTAATACGGGAAGTTGTAGTGATCTTTCGAGCCGTAACCCACGGTGTAGCACGGGTGCATAATCAGCGTTTTCACCGTGCGATGTGATTTCGCCATCATGCGCGGCATCTCATCCGCCACTTCCTGCGGCGACTGCGTTGGCACCACCATATGCAGCGTTTGTGTCGCAGCATCGTACCAGCCGTTGGCGTTATCCGGCTCAAGCGCGGAAGTATCAACGGATTGCGTGGTAAAACGGCGCGACATCACCAGCCAGTCCTGCGGCGGCGATTTCAGTTCATCAGCCATTTCACCCGCGTAGAACATGCCCTGCTCGTCCAGCTTGCCGCCCTCGCGGCCTTCCGGCCAGACCGGCAGGTGTTTGCGCATCCCGACCGGGAAGACCGGCATATCTTTCAGGCTGGAGAATTTATCGTCTTCATAGGCATTTTCTCCCCCGACGCGCACGAAGCGGAACGTGCCCCACGGGTCGCGTTCCAGCGGCCCGGTTTTCTCGCCGTAGCGCACCACGCCCTCTTTGAATTTCAATGCATTTTTGGCGAAACGGAATTTGGCAAAATCCTGATAAACCAGGATCGCCACGGCTTGTCCCAGATAGGCAGGTGTTTTGCCTTCCGGCAGCAGCATGTCTTCACCGTAAAAGGCCGGGAAAGCCAGCCCGTCGCGCGCCAGCACGTCGGCCGTTACCAGCTGATCGGGCTGAAGTTCGTCGCCAAGCAGTGAGAGATCCAGACCGGTGTAAATTTTATCGGCTTCAGTTACCCGCAGGATAAAGGCATGCGCCTGTTTCTGCGGCCAGTGCGGCATGTCTTTGGCTCGGATATCGCGGGCAAAAACTTTCTGCCCCATGACTTTCGCTTTGCCATCGATACGGAAACGGACGCGTTTGTTTTGTGCATCCCACTGGGGTGATTGCAGAATTTTTTCTTCGAACAGTGCGGCATAAGCCCGACTGTGCAACGGCGCGAGATAAACGGAGACGCCAGCGATCACCGCGCCTTTCACAAAGCGCCGCCTGGACGGATTGAAATTGCTCATAAATTCCTTTGATTCTTTTATGTCTTTTTATTGTTCAGCACTTTCTAATATTCTGAAAATCCTGTTTTTCGCGGGCGATTATAGGTACGCAAAACCTTATAAGCTATGATGAGAAACACATTTTTAATATCTTGTTCACAAATGAGCGCAAAAAAGTGCGATAATTCGTTTCTGTTGCGCAAACAATAACCAGAAGGGATAGAAGCGAAATGGCCGGAATTATTTTGCTCGCAGCAGGGTCAGGAAAGCGATTTTCTGCCGCCGGTGGCGAGGGAAACAAGCTCAATGCCGTTCTGAGTCAAACAGCAGAAAATCCTGTCACGGTATTTGAAACCACGCTGAATCAGTTAACCGGCAGCGGTTTATCAGTCCATGTGGTCACCCGTCCGGAAAATGTGCAGGTTCAGGCCAGTTGCGCACGTAAAGCCGTGCCTTTTACCCTCGTCAGCAGTGCCGGAACCGGTGAATCCATTGCTGCCGGCGTACGCGATACGCCGGAATGGGACGGCTGGCTGATTCATCTGGCAGATATGCCCTTTGTTCCCGCAGACGTTTTCATCGCCGTTGCCGCAAACCTGCAACAGGCGCAGGTGGTACGGCCTTACTGGCAAAATGAGCCGGGCCATCCGGTCGGTTTTTCCCGGCCGATGCGTGAGGGACTTTTGCAGTTGCGCGGCGATCATGGCGCGCGGGATCTTTTGCGCGGACGCGAAGTTTTACGACTGAATTTTAACAATCCGGCAGTGATCGCAGATATCGATCTGCCGGAGCAACTCCCCGAATCCTCGCTTTCTCAGAACGGACAACCGCATGCAGCATCTTGATAATCAGGTTATTTCTCAGGCGATGGAATGGCTGGCGCACCAGCCGGTCTGGCTTTGTACGGTGCTGAACACTTACGGTTCTTCCCCGCGAGCGCCCGGTGCATTGATGGTGGCAACAGCCGGGGGGCATTTTTGCGGTTCGCTTTCCGGTGGCTGTGTCGAAGAGGATTTCCTGCAACGCATTGCTGCGGGTGAATATCAACAAGCCAGCCAGATTGTGCGCTACGGAGAAGGCGGTCTGACGCCAAATATTGCCCTGCCGTGCGGTGGTTCGCTGGATGTGCTGATCGAGTATTTGCCGTCATCGCAAGGTAATGTGGATTATCTGCAAAGAATGGGCATGGCGCTGGCGGGACATTACGCCCTGACCAAGTCACTTACCCTGCCCGCAGCCTGCGATCATCTGGAACTGACGAATTATCATAATGCGACTCAGGTGATGCGCAATGATGATTGCATCACCCTGCATCTGGCCGCCCCGCCGCGTCTGCTGATTGCCGGATTGTCGAGTGTCGCGCTTTACTGCGCGGATTTTGCCTGCGCGCTGGGATTTGAAGTGGTGGTATGTGAGTGTCGCGAGGACGTGCTGGAAAACTTTCTGCCGTCGCTGAAAGCAGATATTCGTCTGGAAAAACAGTTTCCTGCTAAATATCTCGAGCAAAAAAGCTGTCATGCGAATACCGCCATTGTTGCGCTGACCCATGACCCGAGAATGGATGATCTGACCCTGATGGAAGCGGTGAATACCCCGGCATTTTATATCGGTGCGATGGGATCGCAGCGCAACAGCGCACGTCGCCGTGAGCGTCTGCAAACCATCGCTGATTTCACAGCAGATGATTTTTCCCGTCTGCACGCGCCGGTAGGCTTGCCAATTGGCAGCAAAACTCCCGCCGAAATCGCGCTGGCCGTCATGGCCGATATCGTTAAACATAAAAATGGAGTAAAGCAGTTCAGCACGACGGACTGAATGCACCGTTGATTGCATAAAAAAGCCTGAGGTTTGAGCCTCAGGCTTTTTTGTACAGACTAACCGGTTGATTACGAACGGGTAAGCTGCAACTGACCGCTTTTATCCAGCGGGATTTGTGTGCCCGGATCGTGGTCCATACGAACTTTCCCTTGCTGATCGCCTATTTTATAGGTCACATCATAACCGAGGGTTTTATCTTCTTTGTCATACACGGTTTTACAGCGCTGCTGCTGAGTCGTGTAAGTATCGTTATCCTGCATGCTGCTTTGTACGCGGTTACCTGCATAACCGCCACCCAGCGCTCCGGCTACCGTCGCCACGTCACGTCCGCGTCCACCACCAAACTGGTGACCCAGAACCCCTCCCGCCACCGCACCCAGTACGGAACCGGTGATCTGATGCTCATCCTGCACAGGGCGGCGATGAGTGACAGTGACGTTACGGCATTCCTGACGCGGAGTTTTCGTGGTCTCTTTGATTGGCGTCGCGCTGACAACCTGCGCATATTGCGGGCCAGACGAAAAGACGTTCATGCTCGCAACGCCAGCAATGCCCAACGCCGCAGCCACACCAATTCCGACCCCAGCTAACATTGACTTGTTCACAGGACTTCCTCCGAAAATGTTACCACGCAATTCGCCCTCTTAGGACGCTCCTCAGCGGAAAACAACACATCTGAGGTCCGGCGTGCGTGAAACGCCGTCTGTAAACTTACTGTCAATAGTGCATACCAAAACGTAAGCAAACAATAAGACGAAATCTGTAAGTGAGGAAAATGGCCTGCCTGAGGGGCGTTTCGGAGGATTCTTAGCTGACAAAGTAATAGTGACGTGATCTTGTGCTGTGTGGGTATCTGTAACGTATTAAATATTGCATCAGAAATAAAAAAGCCTGTAATAAACAGGCTTTTAGGTACGAAACGATTCAGCTGACGTTCAAAAAAACGTCGCTGAACGGAATCAGTGCAGTTTAAGACGCGGGCGAATCACGCGGTTAATGCCACCGACCAGCATCATCAGACCGGTTTTGATGTAACCGTGCAGTGCAATCTGATGCATACGATACAGCGAAATATACACCAGTCGCGCCAGACGCCCTTCGACCATCATAGAACCGCGCATCAGGTTACCCATCAGACTGCCGACAGTACTGAAGCGTGAAAGGGAAACCAGTGAACCGTGGTCTTTATAAACGTAAGGTTTCAGGCTCTGCCCTTTGCGCTGCGCCATGATGTTGGCAAAGCAGCGGGAGGCCATCTGATGCGCTGACTGAGCACGCGGGGGTACAAAACCGCCGGATGGCTGCGGACAGGACGCGCAGTCACCAATCGCATAGATGTTCGGATCGCGCGTGGTTTGCAACGTCGGTTCCACCACCAGCTGGTTAATACGGTTGGTTTCCAGACCGGCGATCTCTTTCATGAAATCAGGGGCTTTAATCCCCGCCGCCCAGACCATCAGATCGGCATCAATGAATTCGCCGGACTTAGTGTTCAGGCCGTTTTTATCCGCGCTGGTAACCATGGTTTGCGTCAGAACGCGCACGCCCAATTTGGTCAGCTCATTGTGTGCAGCCGCAGAAATACGCGGTGGCAACGCCGGCAGAATACGTTCACCCGCTTCCACCAGCGTGACGTTCAGCGCTTCGCTGTCCAGACCTTCAAAACCGTAGCTGTGCAGCTGTTTAACCGCATTGTGCAGCTCAGCAGACAGCTCAACGCCGGTCGCACCGCCACCGACAATCGCGATGTTCACTTTCTTCTGCTTATCGGAACTGGCAGAGAACTTGAGGAACAGGTTCAGCATTTCGTTATGGAAACGGTGCGCCTGATGCGGGTTATCCAGGAAGATGCAGTTGTCTTTCACGCCCGGCGTACCGAAGTCGTTAGAGGTACTGCCCAGCGCCATCACCAGAGTGTCGTACGCAATATCGCGCACCGGCACCAGTATTTCACCGTTCTCGTCGCAGATTTCAGCCAGTTTGATGGTCTGATTTTCGCGATCGATATCAGTCAGTGAGCCAATCTGGAAGGTAAAGCCGTGATTGCGGGCATGAGCCAGATAACTCAGCGCATCCACGCCGTCATCCAGGCTGCCGGTCGCCACTTCGTGCAACAGGGGTTTCCACAAATGGCTGTGGTTGCGATCGACCAGAATGATCTCCGCTTTTTTCTTGCGGCCAAGTTTATGGCCCAGGCTGGTTGCCAGTTCCAGACCGCCGGCGCCACCGCCGATAATCACAATTTTCTTCATTGGTGATGTCAAAATGACCCCCTCAAATGTGAACCAATTGTTATATAAGAGTAAAAATATTATCCTTATATTACATAGGGTTGCTTAAGTTAAATCGGTATCTGAGACGGAGGATATCACGCGTGGTGATTTGGTCATACCAAAATTGATATAGGTCAATTTAATTTCATTTGGCTAATTTGACTTAGGGAAATGGCACGTATTTTGACGGATTTAAATCAGCAGGTTAGAGGAAAAACAGGCGGAAAAATGATTTCATCGCGCGGAATGAACCAAATAAAAAAACCACTGCTTTGGGGCAGTGGTTTTTAAATATTGCAGAAATGAAATGTTAAATCAGGCGATGTTTTTGAACGCTTTGATCCGCTGAAGATGGGTCGAGATGTCCTTGAACTTATGGCTCTGATGTTCATCCCATTCAACCGGGTAATAGTGATGAAGTTTCTCAGCAGTTTGCTTGCTGTCGAGCACACCGTCTTCGCGGGATAAAATCACCAGACAACGGTCGCGGTTCTTCTCGCGAAAATCACTGATGCATTTCGTAGCGATGTCTTCGTATTCTTCGGGACGGTCGATTTTCCCTGTCATATTATCCTGCGGCGATAAGTTCGGATTGAACATCACCTGGCGGATACCGCACAGGAAACCGATACGTTCAGCCCAGAACCCGCCGAGCCCGACACCGCAAATCAGCGGATTTTTGTCAGTGGTTTCATGCAGCACTTTATCGACTTCTTTCAGCAAATGTTGCATGTCGTGGCGCGGATGCAGCGTGCTGTAGCTGATGAAACGGACGTCGGGATCAATAAACTGTAGCTGCAACACTTTCTCGTGGTTACCGGGACTGGTTGAATCGAAGCCATGCAAATAGATAATCATCGTTTACCTCATCCTGAATGTGCGTTGAAACCCTCACGCGGTCTGAAAAACGTTACCGGGCAGTTTCTTTATGTTCCTGCCAGCGGGCGTCGAGCGCGGTCAGTTCACGGTTTGCGTCTTTCCAGCGACTTGAATTTTGCAGGTCCTGACGGGCCTGTTTTCCACTGTACAGTCCGCGATGATACAACTGCGCAACACGTTCAGCTTTGACCGGAGACAGGTTATCCAGCACGCTCACTGCGCCCTGACGGTTATTACAGGCCAGGATCATATCGCAACCGGCATCCAGAGAAGCCTGAGCACGTTCCGGATAGCTGCCCATAATCGCGGCACCTTCCATCGAAATATCATCGGAGAAAATCACACCGTTGAAATTCAGTTCTTTGCGCAAAATTTCCTGCAGCCAGTAAGGTGAACCGCTGGCCGGGCGCGGATCAGCCTGGGTATAAATCACGTGGGCTGGCATGACGGCATCCAGCAATTTACGTTCATTAAGCTGGCGGAAGATTGCCATGTCGTGCCCGCGGATGACCTCCAGCGGGCGATCGTCACGCGGCGTTTCTTTATGAGAATCCGCACTGACCGCGCCATGTCCCGGGAAATGCTTACCGGTGGTTTTCATCCCCGCGGCATGCATGCCGAGAATAAACTGCTCTGCCATATCCAGCGCTTTCTGCGGTTCGGCGTGGAACGAACGCTCGCCAATGGCCGCGCTGATATGACCGATATCCAGAACTGGCGCAAAACTGATATCGATATCCATAGCAATCATTTCTGACGCCATCAGCCAGCCGCCCTCCTGTGCCAGGCGCTTCGCTTCATGCGGCGCATTCAGGGCCGCAAAAGATTGCGCGGCAGGCAGACGGGTGAAGCCTTCACGGAAACGCTGCACGCGTCCGCCTTCCTGATCCACCGCCAGCACCAGCCGGTCGTGGGACGCGTCGCGGATCTGGCGGATCAGTTCATGCAACTGATCAACGTCATGATAATTTCGGGTGAATAAAATCAGTCCGCCGACCAGCGGATGCTGCAAAATTTCACGTTCCTCGGCATCCAGCTCAAAGCCAACGACATCCAGCATTACAGGTCCCAACAAAATGGACGCTCCTTTTTATTTTTCAGACGATTATCACGGCCGCAACGGTTGCGCCCATTCACGGTATTTATGCTCGCCGGTCTGCTGCCAGCGCACTTCAAACCACATCAGCATCAGGTAATCGACCCAGGGGATCCAGCGGTTAACCTGCTGTTGCAAAAGAGAAATATCCTGATAGCCGCCCGCGTTGATGTACTCACGCAGAAAAACATGTTGCTGCTGCGTGTTCCAGCCATTGCCGCGAACAATCGCGGCCAGCTCCAGGGCAACATCCGCATCCGCCGCGTATTCCCAGTCAATCAACCGCAGACCGTCTGGCGTATGCAATACATTTCCTGCGTGGATATCCATATGCACCAGCGCCAGTTTCAGCGGCGCGGGCTGTGTCTGCGACATCATCTTGCGATGTAAACGCAGCCAGCGTGGCGTGAGTCTGCGCCGGTCGATATGTTGCCAGTAACGTGCAAACTGATGCTGCAAATCCAGCCGGTAGCCTGAAGGCGGTAACTGGTGCAGCCTGACCAGCATCCGGCTCAGTGCTTGCTGTGTGACGGGCATCGCGAAGGTCTGTTCAGTCGGCGACGTGCCCTCTATCCAGTCAACAATCATCCACGGCGGTGAATAAAGTCTGACACACGGGCCTGTTCTTTGCCGCGCGACATGCCGCAAAATCGCAGATTCTCGTCGCCGGTCAGCGCCCGCAATCCGCTTATCAAAAGACTGATGCCGCGCCAGTAAATCACCGGCAGGCGAACAAATTTTCCAGCTTTCTCCCGTCAGTCCGGCGACCGGTAATAAACGAAATCCGGCGGTTTTCACCGCCGGATAATGTTTTTCGATCAGTTGCCGTAGTTCTGATTGCAGAAGCTCAGCGTTAGTTCTGGACTGCACCACGGCCTGACCAGACGATTTCGCCACTTGGTGCGGTAATCAGACGCATCGACATGGTCGGCGCTTTTACATCACCGCTTACGGTGCTGTAAAGCACGTACTGGGCCTTCACGATGTTTGCCAGACCGATGGCTTTGCTGACCGACGCCAGGCTGTCATCCGGCGATAATCCCAGTGACTGTTTGGCCGAAGACACCTGATCTGCCGGAACCACCTGGAAAGTGGTGTTGTTCGCCAGTGCATTACGCAGGGCATCCGTCGCCTTGGCCATTTGCAGTGAGCCGTTAGTGCTGTTTTTAACGCTATCCACCAGCAACACGCTGCCGGACTGCACACCATCGGATTTCAGCATTTTTGCCAGCATCGGCTGAACGGTCGCCGTCCAGTCAATATTCGCGAATTTTGGCGGCTGTGGAACCGGCTGAACCGGTGGCTGCTCTGGCACTGGCGGATTGACCGGCGGCAGTGGCTGTTGCGGTTGCTGTGGTTGTTCTGGCTGCTGGGTTTGTTGCTGGTTTGGCAAAGTACAACCACCAAGGATCAAAGCGGCCATTGCCACAATGAGAAAATACTTTTTCATCAACCTTCTCCGTACGGGAATTTAGAGATAAAGGTACATGCGCACACTGTACGCATCGAGATTGCCATTAAGTGAACTGATGTCAACGCTGCTGTTGGCTGGCACGGTGACGGTCCGGGATTCGGCAATCGGTAATAAATCCAGTCCCTGCTTATCATACCAATAGAAACGGTAATGCAGGGTGACAGGATGTGGCTGGTTATTATCCAGTGTACTGGTGGCTTTTTTCTGCCCACCGGAATCAGACACGGATGGCGAACTCGGGATAATACCCGCCGTCAGAACGGGGGACTCCATGACCACTCTTTGCTGATTATTGAGCGCAATGCCTGGCTTGCTGCTGCAGGCTGTCAACAAAATTACCGGCAATAATGCCATCAGGAAACGCATGTTTACCCTTACTGACGTGACAGCAATGGACCCAATGCACGGCCACCGACCAGATGCATATGGATATGATAAACCTCCTGACCCGCGTCGCGGTTGCAGTTGACGATCAGGCGGTAACCGCTTTCGGCAATCCCTTCCTGTTCAGCAATTTTAGCCGCAACCGTCATCATCCGGCCCAGCGCGGCTTCATGCGTGGTATCAACGTCATTCATTGTCGGGATCAGGGTATTCGGGATGATCAGAATATGGCTTGGCGCCTGAGGAGATATATCGCGGAATGCAGTCACCAGTTCGTCCTGGTAAACCACGTCGGCGGGAATTTCACGGCGAATAATTTTGCTGAAAATTGTCTCTTCGGCCATCTTAACTGTCCTTAACAAAGTAAAAAGCGTTGTACGCAGTATGGGTTAGAATTTCCATTCCTTTCAACCTGATTACGCTTTTTGATGCTTAATTGACGCAGAAAGCGCCAGCGAGAGGCAGCGGCAACCGTTCCTCCAAATCGCAGGCATGAAAAAAGGAGGCCGAAGCCTCCTTTCTCAGAACCAGACATTGCTCACCATTAATGGTTACGCATGTACTCGTCCATATCAGTTTTCAGGTTGTCAGACTTGGTACCGAAAATCGCCTGAACACCAGAACCTGCAACCACTACACCTGCCGCACCCAGTTTTTTCAGGCCAGCCTGATCAACTTTGGAGACGTCCGCTACGCTGACGCGCAGACGGGTAATACAGGCATCGAGGTTAGTGATGTTGTCTTTACCGCCGAAAGCCTGAACCAGAGAAGCAGACATTTCAGAACCGCCCTGCGCTGTGGTTTCGCTGGTAGAGTCTTCACGGCCAGGGGTTTTCAGATCCAGTTTCGCAATCAGGAAACGGAAGATGCTGTAGTAAACCACGGCATACACCGCACCCACGATTGGGAACAGCCAGATTTTGCTGCTGTTGCCGCTCAGTACGATGAAGTCAATCAGACCGTGCGAGAAGCTGGTACCGTCACGCATACCCAACAGGATACAGATTGGGAATGCCAGACCGGCCAGGATCGCGTGGATCACATACAGAATCGGCGCAACGAACATGAAGGAGAATTCGATTGGCTCGGTGATACCGGTCAGGAACGCAGTCAGTGCAGCGGAAATCATGATGCCGCCGACTTTTGCACGGTTCTCAGGTTTTGCTGAGTGCCAGATAGCGATAGCCGCCGCTGGAAGACCGTACATTTTGAACAGGAAGCCACCAGACAGTTTACCCGCAGTCGGGTCACCCGCCATGTAACGTGGGATATCGCCGTGGAATACCTGACCCGCAGAATTCACGTACTCACCGATTTGCATCTGGAATGGAACGTTCCAGATATGGTGCAGACCAAACGGAACCAGCGCACGTTCTACAACGCCGTAGATACCGAATGCCACAACCGGGTTCTGGTAAGCAGCCCATTGTGAGAAGGTCTGGATACCTGTACCGATTGGCGGCCAGATGAAGGACAGAACCACACCCAGGATAATCGCTGCCATACCAGAGATGATTGGCACGAAACGTTTACCGGCGAAGAAGCCCAGGTATTCTGGCAACTTGATGCGGTAGAAACGGTTGAACATGTATGCCGCAATCGCACCGGAGATAATACCGCCCAGTACGCCGGTATCCGCCAGATGCTTGGCTGCAATTTCTTCAGCAGGCAAATGCAGAACCAGTGGTGCAACAACTGCCATGGTTTTCACCATGATGCCGTATGCCACAACGGACGCCAGTGCAGAAACACCGTCGTTGTTGGTGAAGCCTAACGCCACACCGATAGCAAAGATCAGAGGCATGTTAGCGAAGACGGAACCACCGGCTTCGGCCATAACATGGGAAACGATCACTGGCAGCCAGCTAAAGTTTGCAGAACCGACACCAAGCAGGATACCTGCGATTGGCAGTACGGATACTGGCAGCATTAGCGATTTACCGACCTTTTGAAGGTTTGCAAACGCGTTCTTAAACATAATTGAGTGTGCTCCTGAGTAATGATGCTTTTTGATACTTCATGCGGTTTAGCCTGATAACTAACCGCTTTGCAAAAGGTCGTACAGCCCTTTGCTATCGGGTGTCTGAGCACCCCTTTTAATTTTTACGCAGGGTAAAATAATTCCCTTTGTTAATGTTTGATGGCAGTCACGTTTTTCTGAAAAATGCAGTGAGAGCGTTTAAAAAACCCACGATTTACAACATTTAATCCGAAATAGACGCCAGTGACCCCGCAAAAAACGGGGCCACGATACCTCATTCTGGTGATTAATTACGAGGTGTAAAATAAATCTGGCGTATATGACTAAGCCTAAGGTTAGATCAGGGAGGAAGTATCGATGTGAAATAATCGTGAAAAGTTTGCAGTGGTCGCTTCTGCCAGCTGTTCCACACTCACACCTTTGAGCACGGCCATGTAATCGGCAACGTCCCGTACATAAGCAGGCTGGTTCTCTTGACCACGATGTGGCACGGGTGCCAGATACGGCGAGTCAGTTTCCACCAGCAAACGATCCAGCGGTACATAACGGGCCACTTCACGCAACGCTTCAGCGTTACGGAAAGTCACAATCCCTGAGAACGAGATAAAGAACCCCAGATCCAGCAGGAATTTTGCCGTCGGCAGATCCTCGGTGAAGCAATGCAAAACACCACCGCACTCCCCTGCGTTCTCTTCTTTGAGAATATCCAGCGTATCCTGACGGGCATCACGTGTATGGACGATCACCGGTTTGTTCAGCTCGCGGCCAATGCGGATGTGCTCGCGGAATGAATCCTTTTGCAGTTTCAGCTGATGCGCTTCTTTCTGATAAAAATAATCCAGACCGGTTTCACCCATCGCCACCACTTTCGGGCTGGCGGCAAGCTCACGCAGTTCTGCGAAATCATAACCATCGTCAATATTCAGCGGATGCACACCGCAGGAAAATGCAACGTCGGGACGGTCGCCAATCAGCTGTGTCATCGCACGATAACCGGGCAATGTGGTCGCCACCGCCAGCATAAATTTCACGTCACGTTCACGGGCTTTTTCCAGCACGTTATCCACGCCGGAATGCAGCTCATTGTAATCAAGGCTGTCGAGATGACAGTGGGAATCGACTAAAAACATAGTATTTAACTCATGACAAATAAGGGGTTCAGCGGGAAAGCGCGGAACTGAAAATCGACGCAGAAACCGTGCCCTGAAGCATCTGTTCCCACTCAAGAAGTTGTTCGGTCAGCAGTAACTCACGGTTAACACCGACGATAGAAAGCAGCTGATGGCGGCAATGCATCCAGGCACTCACCGATTGCTGTAAAGCCACGCTGGACTGCGCACCGGCGAGCAACGCAATTAACGGCTGCTGATCGTGGTTGATGATGAACTGCCCCGCCTGTTGCTGCCATTTAATGGCATCAAGAAGTAACGTCGCCAGCCAGTACAGACGTTCCGGCGCATCATCATGATTAAGCTGCGGCAACAGGGAAAGCATATCCTGTTGCTGACATTGCGTATAAAGCTGCTGGCATAATGCCACGCGTTGCTTCCAGCGTTCCGGCTGCAACAGTTCAATGGCTGACAACGGCGCACCGTTGGTCAGACGCAATGCGGTTTTGATCGAGACAGGATCAGCACTGAGCTGACGGTTAATCCACTGCACTGCCAGCGCTTCTTCCGGTACCGGCAGATGCCAGTAGAAACAGCGGCTGCGGATCGTTGCCAGTAACGCCGAAGGTTCGCGGCATCCGAGCAGGAAATAGGTGCCCGCCGGGGGTTCTTCCAGCGTTTTCAGCAAGGCATTCGCTGCGGCTTCGGTCAGCAATTCCGTTTGCGGGATCCAGACAACTTTCGAACCGCCCTGCTGGGAATAATTGTAGAGCGTTTCGATGAGCTGACGCACCGGATCAATGCCCAGCGAGTTTTTGCCTTTTTCAGGTTGCAGGATATGCCAGTCAGGATGGTTGCCGGCAATCATCAGCTGACAGCTGTGGCATGAACCACAACTCTTTTCGCCGTCCTTGTGCTGGCACAGCAGCCAGCGGCTCAGACCATATACCAGCGCCTCATCCCCGATCCCCGCTGCGGCATGCATCAGCACCGCATGATGCCCGCGGCCTGTCAGATATTGCCCTGTCAGCTGGCGATAAGGGGCGCTGAGCCACGGATACCAGTTCATGAATGCTCCCGGGTTGCCTGCTCGTCAAACCAGCTTTTCAGTGTCTGTTCGATCGATGACTTTACTTCTTCAATAGTCTGCGAGGCATCGATGGTTTTAATGCGACTGTCAGCGGCGGCAAGCTCCAGATAACGGGCGCGCGTACGTTCAAAGAAAGGCAAGGCTTCCTGCTCGATACGATCCAGTTCACCACGGGCACGGGCACGTTGCAGGCCGATGGCCGGAGGTAAATCCAGATACAACGTCAGGTCAGGGCGGAAATCACCCAGAACGGTATCGCGTAAAGAGGTCATTAGTTTGGCATCAATCCCCCGTCCGCCGCCCTGATAAGCTTGCGAGGAGAGATCGTGCCGGTCACCCACCACCCATGCGCCACGCGCCAGAGCGGGTAAAATCACCGTCTCAACCAGCTGGACACGGGCAGCGTAAAGCATCAGCACTTCGGCTTTGACCGTCGGTTTTTCGCCATCTACGCCACGCTTAAATAAATCGCGTAATTTCTCCGCCAGCGGCGTACCGCCCGGCTCACGGGTAAACACAATTTCTTCTACGCCGTGCTGGCGCAATGCATCCACCACCACGTTATGAGCAGTGGTTTTTCCCGCCCCTTCCAGGCCTTCAATCACAATGAAGTTACTTTTCATTCTTGTTCTTAAGAGCCTCTATATACACACGAACCGCCTTGTTATGGTTCTCAAGGTTAGTGCTGAAAGTATGCCCGCCTTTGCCGTCAGCGACAAAATAAAGATACGGCGTTTTTGCGGGATGTGCCGCAGCCTGAAGTGAGGCTTCGCTCGGCATCGCAATCGGAGAAGGCGGCAGGCCGGTGATCACATAAGTATTGTAAGGGGTCGGCGTTTCTAAATCTTTCTTCGTGATATTGCCGGTGTATTTATCACCCATACCATAGATGACGGTCGGGTCTGTTTGCAGACGCATGCCGATCCGCAGACGATTGATGAACACAGACGCCACTTCAGGACGCTCATCTTTTACGGCCGTCTCTTTTTCAATAATCGACGCCATAGTGACCATTTCTTCAGGCGTTTTATACGGCAGCGAATCAGCGCGGCCTTTCCAGATATCCGCAACGGTTTTTTCCATGCGCACATGGGCGCGTTTGAGCAGAGATAAATCCGTCATGCCCGCAGTGTAATGGTAAGTATCGGGATACAACCAGCCTTCGGCATTTTTGGTATCGGTCATGCCTAAGGCTGCGGCGATCTCTTCACCGCTTTTGCTGCTAAGTTCATGCCTGAGATACTCTGAAGTATCTAAAACCTTCATCCAGTCGCTGAGCTTAAAGCCCTCGACAAAACGAATGCTAAATTGGGCTTCTTTGCCACTTTTCAGCAGCTCCAGCATCTGGCGAACGGTCATGCCTTTTTCCAGACGGTAGGTACCGGCTTTAAACTCACTCAGTTCGGGCTCTAAACGTAATAACCATGGGAACCACGGGTTGGGCTTCATCAGCTTCTTGTCGATGAGCAGCGTTTCCAGAACCACACGCCCGGTACCGGCAGGCAGGGTGAAGATCGTTTCACTGCTGACATTGATTGGGCGGTCCGCAAACTGTTTCACTTTCTGGTAGGCAAACGTCGCCAGTCCTGCAAGGATCAGGACAATAATGGCGAAGATTTTGGTCTTTTTGTTTGTCATTGTTTATTCACTTTTTTAACAGTTCTGGAGCAAAAAATTGTACAAATCTCGGGATAAATAATGCCATCCGCACGCCTGTGCCACGGGTAAAACCGGCATCAACGCATTACAAATCAGCACCTCATCGGCATCAGACAATACCTCGGCGGGTTCACTGACAATGTGCAACGCCCAGGGCGACGAGTTTTCAATGAGCCGGATAATGTGCTGACGCATAACGCCATCCACCCCCGACTGTGATAAATTCGGTGTAAATACCTGATTTCCCTTCCGCCAGAATAAATTAGCCGCACAGCATTCCACCAGGCAACCTGAGGTGTCAACCACCAGAGCCTCGTGGGCGTCCGTCTGGTCAAGATGCAGGCGGATCATCACCTGCTCAAGACGGTTGAGGTGTTTTATGCCCGCCACCAGCGGATTTCTACTCAACGTCACCGGGCTCAGGGCAAGTTTTACACCGTGTTGCCGCAACGCGTGATAATGTGCGGGATAAGCGGATACTGATACAATCCGGGTCGGTTCAGAGCATCCTGCCGAACTGTAGCCTCGTCCCCCCTGCCCGCGTGTCACAACGGCTTTAACGACAGCCTCTTCCTGTTGTCCTGCGGCCTGAATCATTTCGCGTTCTAAAGCAGCCCAGTCCACGCCATCAATATGCAAAACAGACACCGCGCGCTGCATCCGCGCAATGTGTTCTGGAAGAAGCTGGATTTCACCGCGCAACACCCTGGCCGTAGTGAAGCAACCGTCGCCAAATTGCACAGACCGGTCTGCCGCTGGCAATGTTGTCGCCGCCGCACCGTTAATCCACATGGTTACTTCCTCCTGACTTCAGGGTTAGCGTTCTCCGACCGCTGAGACTGCGTGAGCAGGCTTCTGGCAGCAAGTGGAGCATTCTTACTTTATCGTACCGGCAGGCCGAAATGGCGGGAAGACTCTTTCCGTTGAGCTGCCGTTTGATTCCACTTTACCGCATAGCAAATGCTTTTATTCAGACAGCAAAAAGGCCCGATTAACGGGCCTTTCTCAATAATACACCGTCGCAATCACATCTTGCGGAATACCAGGGAACCGTTAGTTCCGCCGAATCCGAAGGAGTTGCACAGTGAATATTGCATGTCTTTTACCTGACGCGCTTCGTGCGGTACAAAGTCCAGATCGCACCCTTCGTCTGGATTGTCCAGATTCAGGGTCGGTGGAACGGCCTGATCACGCAGCGCGAGTAAAGTGAAGATAGACTCCACCGCCCCCGCCGCACCTAACAGGTGGCCGGTCATAGACTTGGTTGAACTGACCAGCACTTTGTGAGAATCCGCACCAAAGACAGATTTAACCGCCTGCGCTTCGGCTTTGTCACCCGCCGGGGTAGAAGTCCCATGCGCGTTGATATAGCCAATTTGCGACGCAGAAATGCCTGCATCACGCAAAGCGTTTTCCATCGCCAGCGCGGCACCTGCACCGTCTTCCGGTGGAGAGGTCATATGGTAAGCATCGCTGCTCATACCAAAGCCGACGATTTCAGCATAAATTTTTGCACCGCGTTTGCGGGCATGTTCGTACTCTTCCAGCACCATAATCCCGGCACCGTCACCCAGTACGAAACCATCACGATCTTTATCCCACGGGCGGCTTGCGGCCTGCGGATTATCGTTGCGCGTGGATAGCGCGCGTGCTGCACCGAAACCACCGACACCCAGCGGGGTGCTGGCTTTTTCTGCGCCGCCTGCCAGCATCACGTCAGCATCGTTATAGGCGATGATACGGGCTGCATGACCAATATTATGCACGCCAGAAGTACAGGCTGTAGCAATAGAAATACTCGGCCCACGCAACCCGAACATGATACTCAGATGACCGGCAATCATGTTAACGATGGTTGATGGAACGAAAAAAGGACTAATTTTGCGAGGTCCGCCGTTAACCAATGACGTATGGTTTTCTTCAATCAGACCAAGTCCGCCGATGCCAGAACCGATCGCCGCACCAATGCGTGTCGCGTTCTCAGCAGTCACTTCAAGCCCGGAGTCTTGCATCGCCTGAATACCGGCAGTAATACCATACTGAATAAAGGCGTCCATCTTGCGGGCATCTTTGCGCGGGATGTAGTCTTCACAGTTAAAATCTTTTACTAAGCCAGCAAAACGGGTTGCATAGGCACTAGTATCAAAATGGTCGATCAGGCTGATGCCACTCTGACCGGCAAGGAGAGCGTTCCAAGTGGACTCTACAGTATTGCCGACAGGAGACAGCATGCCCAGTCCAGTCACTACAACTCGACGCTTAGACACGTGTGTCCTCCAGGGAGGGAAAAAAGTAGTAATACCGTGGGATATAAAAAACTTAGGCGGTCAAATGACCGCCTAACTATCTAAACTTAAAGCATGTACGCTTACTGTTGGCTAGCGTTGATAAAATCAATTGCTGCCTGAACAGTAGTGATTTTTTCAGCTTCTTCGTCAGGGATCTCGGTATCAAACTCTTCTTCCAGAGCCATAACCAGCTCAACGGTGTCGAGAGAATCAGCGCCAAGGTCGTCTACGAAAGATGCAGCATTCACTACTTCTTCCTGTTTAACACCCAGCTGTTCAACGATGATTTTCTTAACGCGTTCTTCGATAGTGCTCATACTCTTAAATTTCCTATCAAAACTCGCTTTCGCGATGGTTTTCGTAGTGTATAAAATGTTGAAAAAGATGCAACTAAATCCAGGCTGGTCAAACCACGAATTTGCTCTATTTTGCGGTTTTTACCGCAAAAAACGCAAATAATTTCGTAATTTTTAAATCATATACATGCCGCCATTGACATGTAATGTTTCACCCGTGATATAGCCGGCCTCGTCAGAGGCTAAAAAAGCAACGGCGCTGGCAATTTCTTTGGCATCGCCCAACCGGTTGGCTGGAACTGATGACAAAATGCCTGCGCGTTGATCATCTGTCAACGCCCTTGTCATATCCGTCTCAATAAAGCCGGGAGCGACGACGTTGACAGTAATGCCACGTGAAGCAACTTCACGTGCCAAAGACTTACTAAAACCAATCAAGCCAGCTTTAGCCGCCGCGTAGTTCGCCTGCCCTGCGTTACCCATGGTGCCAACAACGGAACCAATTGTAATAATCCGTCCACACCGTTTCTTCATCATAGCTCGCATGACAGCTTTTGAAAGCCGAAACACAGAAGTCAGATTCGTATCCAGGATATCCTGCCACTCATCATCCTTCATACGCATGAGAAGGTTATCACGGGTAATGCCGGCATTATTAACTAAAATATCAATTTCGCCAAATTCAGCTCGAATTGTCGCCAATACTTGCTCAATAGATGCAGAATCAACCACATTGAGCATAATACCTTTGCCATTTTCGCCTAAATATTCGCTGATCGCTTCAGCACCTTTCTCGCTGGTCGCTGTGCCGATCACTTTCGCGCCGCCTGCTACCAGTTTCTCTGCAATAGCGCGGCCAATACCACGACTGGCACCAGTAACAAGTGCAATTTTGCCTTCGAAGGTCATACTCATCCTCTTATTACTGCTCTAACGCCGCTGCCAGGCTTGCCGTGTCATTCACAGCGGACGCCGTCAGGGTGTCAACAATACGTTTTGTCAGACCGGTCAACACTTTACCCGGCCCCACTTCTAAAAGCTGCTCAACGCCCTGTGCTGCCATAAATTCGACAGACTCAGTCCAGCGCACCGGGCTGTACAGCTGGCGTACCAGCGCACTGCGGATGGCTTCAGGAGACGTTTCAATTTTCACATCAACGTTGTTCACCACGGAATACTGCGGTGCGCTGAATGTGACATTTTCCAGTGCAACGGCAAGTTTATCCGCAGCAGGCTTCATCAGAGCACAATGCGATGGCACGCTGACTGGCAGTGGCAGAGCGCGTTTTGCACCTGCTTCTTTACAGGCCGCACCGGCGCGTTCTACCGCTTCTTTGTTACCCGCGATCACAACCTGACCTGGTGAGTTAAAGTTAACCGGAGAGACAACCTGCCCCTGAGCTGACTCTTCACAGGCTTTGGCAATCGCGTCGTTGTCCAGACCGATAATAGCGTACATCGCGCCAGTACCCGCCGGAACCGCTTCCTGCATCAGTTTGCCGCGCAGTTCAACCAGTGAAATCGCCTGTTTGAAATCCAGCACACCGGCACAAACCAGAGCAGAGTATTCACCCAGGCTATGACCCGCCATCAGAACAGGCTGAGCGCCGTTCTGCTGCTGCCATACACGCCAGATAGCGACGGAAGCGGCCAGCAACGCAGGCTGTGTCTGCCAGGTTTTATTCAGTTCTTCAGCAGGCCCCTGTTGCACCAGCTGCCATAAATCATATCCCAGCGCCGAAGAAGCTTCGGCAAATGTTTCTTCAACCACCGGATGCGCAGCGGCTAAATCAGCCAGCATACCGAGCGTCTGAGAACCCTGACCAGGGAAAACAACTGCAATTTTTGTCATTTTTATCATCCTGTTAAATCAAAAACGTACCAGCGCCGAGCCCCAGGTAAAGCCACCGCCAAATGCTTCGAGCAACACTAATTGCCCGCGCTGAATTCTGCCGTCACGCACTGCTTCGTCAAATGCTGCAGGCACAGAGGCCGCAGAGGTATTGCCATGACGATCGAGCGTAACCACGACTTTGTCCATTCCCATACCCAGCTTTTTCGCTGTCGCACTGATAATGCGCAGGTTCGCCTGATGCGGAACCAGCCAGTCGAGTGCAGTACGGTCGAGATTATTTGCGGTCAGTGTTTCATCAACAATGTGCGCCAGTTCAGTCACAGCGACTTTGAAGACTTCATTACCCGCCATGGTGACATAAGCAGGTTTTTCCGGCTCTGTCTGGCTTGGGTAGGCCAGCGTCAGCAGGTTGCCGTAATGACCATCGGCATGCATATGCGTAGAAATGATGCCCTGCTCTTCTGATGCGCCCAGCAATACTGCGCCCGCGCCATCACCGAACAGAATAACCGTACCGCGATCTTCAGGATCGAGTTTACGCGACAACACATCAGAGCCGATCACCAGTGCATATTTCACTGCACCGTTTTTGATGTATTGATCGGCAACGCTCAGTGCGTATGTAAAACCTGCACAAGCGGCGGCCAGATCGAATGCTGCAGAATCCTTGATGCCCAGCATGTTCTGCACCTGGCAGGCTGAACTCGGGAATGCATGTGAAGATGAGGTTGTTGCAACAATGATCAAACCCACGTCGCTTGCGCTGACGCCGGCCATTTCAAGTGCTTTTTCTGCTGCGTGCAGGCCCATTGTGGCCACAGTCTCATCCGGTGCAGCGATACGACGTTCACGAATACCTGTGCGGGTGACAATCCACTCGTCGGAGGTATCCACCATTTTTTCTAAGTCGGCATTAGTCCGAACTTGCACGGGCAAATAGCTCCCCGTACCGAGAATTTTTGTATACATGTACGATCAGTCACTCTTGGGTAATACAGCTTCAAGGCGCGCGGCAATCCGCTGAGGGACCTGCCGCTGCACCGCCTGCACAGCCTGTTCGATAGCAACAGCAAACGCACGCTGGTTTGCTCCACCGTGGCTTTTAATAACGATGCCCCGTAATCCTAACAAACATGCGCCATTATACTGGTCGGGGTTGAGGTGGCTAAAACGCTTTAGCAACTTCTTCTGGACTATCCGTCCCAACCATTTCAACCACCAGGCTTTCTTGCCACCCTCACCGGAGGATTTTAACAGTGACAAAAACATCCTTATTACGCCTTCCATGGTCTTGAGCGTAACATTGCCCACGAAGCCGTCACACACCATCACATCTGTCTTACCGGTCAGAAGGTCATTGCCTTCAAGATAGCCGATATAGTTGATTAGTGCGGTATTTTTTAAAACAGCGGCGGCTTCGCGGATATTATCCAGCCCTTTGCTTTCCTCTTCACCGATATTGAGTAAGGCGACGCGGGGGTTACTGATACCCACCACCTGCTCCGCCATTACTGCACCCATCACGGCAAACTGGACCAACATTGTGCTGTCACACTCAACGTTCGCCCCCAAATCCAGCACCACAGTTTTACTGCGTTGCTGATTGGGCAGGACGCTCATCAGCGCCGGGCGCTCAATGCCATCCAGTGGCTTGACCACCATTTTGGCTAATCCCATCAGAGCGCCGGTATTCCCGGCACTGACACACGCTTGTGCATCTCCGCTTTTGATCAGTTCCAACGCCACACGCATTGAGCTTCCTTTACTGGCACGTATAGCTTGCGACGCGCGCATGTCGCTGGCTATAACTGATTCAGCAGGAATTATCCGAATTCGTTCTAATATAGAAGGATCGGCTTTGGCTAAGAAAGGTGTGATTGCGTCGGGATCGCCGACCAGAAGAAGATCTAATTCAGAATTAGAGATCAGTGCCTGCAATGAAGCAGGCACTGTGACGGAAGGACCGAAATCTCCGCCCATTACATCTAACGCGATGGTTAGACGAGTCAAGGTATCGCCTTGCCAGCACTTATCACGTGAATAAGTTGCAGGCAATTATCAGCCGATTACCTTGCGACCGCGGTAGAAACCGTCGGCAGTGATGTGGTGACGCAGGTGAGTTTCACCAGAAGTCTTGTCCACAGACAGAGTGGAAGTGGTCAGAGCGTCATGTGAACGACGCATGCCACGTTTAGAACGGGTTGGTTTATTCTGTTGTACGGCCATGGACCTTACTCCTTAAGTACTTTTCTTTAAACTCGCTAATACGGCAAATGGATTAGGTTTCTCCGCCTCTTCAGGCAGTTTGCCAAATACCATGTCCGCGTCGGACACTTCACAGTGTTCAGATTCATGTACCGGAACGACAGGCAGTGAAAGAATAATTTCGTCTTCAATCATTGCCAGCAAATCGACTTCGCCAAAATCATCGACTTCGATAGGCTCGTACGCTTCCGGTAATGCCTCAGCCTGTTCATCATTCTGGACAGGGCTAAAACAATATGTTGTGTGAACCTGATGTTCAAACGTCTTACCGCATCTCTGGCATTCCAGAGTCACAGCAACATCGGAGTGGCCGGTAATCACAGCCAGGCGCTGATTGTCGATATTAAACGACAATGAGGTTTGTATATCAGAATCCACACTGACCACTGATTGGGCAACACGCGTAACCTGATCTGCAGTATAGACACCTGTATAGTCTAAACGCTTCTGGGCAGTGCGGACCGCATCAAGGGTCAGGGGTAATTTTACTTTTTGCATAGGGCGCGCATATTAACTTTGTAACGACAGAGAGTCAAAGAAAAAGGCCTCAAAACCGCACCTTTCACCAATATTCGCTTCCGCAGCGGACGACAGTTTAAAATGTGTGATTCAATAACGCTACGCTTTGTGAAAAAAAATTATGATTATGTCTGCACCAGATTTACTTTTAGCCTCGACCTCGGCCTACCGGAAAGCCTTGCTGGAGAAAACCGGGCTGAAATTTACCTGCGCTTCACCCGATATTGATGAAACCCCTTTTCCCGATGAAAATCCGGCAGAACTGGTGCAGCGGCTGGCGCAATCCAAAGCCGACACGCTCGCTACTGCTTATCCGCATCATCTGATCATTGGCTCCGATCAGGTTTGCTTTATCGATGGAAAAATCACCGGAAAGCCGCACACTTTCGATAATGCATTCCGTCAGTTGCGGGCAGCCAGCGGAAAAATGGTTACGTTCTATACCGGCCTGAGTCTCTATAACAGCGATGCAAAAACAGCGCAGACGTTATGCGAAACGTTTGACGTCACCTTCCGGCCATTGACCGATGAAGAAATTACCGGATATTTACATCGCGAAGAGCCGTACGACTGCGCGGGTAGCTTTAAATGCGAAGGTTTGGGGATTACGCTTTTCGACAGTCTGACGGGGCGCGACCCAAACACGCTAATCGGGCTGCCACTTATTGCCCTGCTCTCCTTACTGCGCGAACACGGCATCAATCCATTGCTTGAAAGCCGTTAATTGAGAGGCATAAAAAAGGCGCAACCAGTGCGCCTCTTTATAAGCTGATCTTTTTAACGAGCGTTTGCTTTGCCGCGTAAAATTTTCAGGCAGTTACGCAGTTTGGCATCCATAGGAGCCTCAATGCGCATGGTTTCACCGCTAGCCGGATGTTCAAAACGTAGCGCAGCCGCATGCAGGAAAAGACGGTTCAGACCCGTTCCTGACAGTTTCGCATCGAAATCACGCTCACCATAACGATCATCAAAAGCAATCGGGTGACCAGCGTGCAACGCATGCACACGGATCTGGTGCGTTCTGCCTGTCACCGGGCTGGCTTTCACCAGCGTTGCAAATTCATAACGCTCTTCAATTTTGAAACGTGTTTCAGAAGGTTTTCCTTCCGCATTCACCCTGACAACACGCTCACCGCTTTGCAGGATATTTTTCAGCAGCGGAGCCTGCACCACTTTGCAATGTGAAGGCCATTCACCGCGCACCAGCGCCAGGTAATCCTTCTGCATACTTTTAACGCGCAATTGCTCATGCAGTGATCGCAGGGCGGAGCGCTTCTTGGCGACCAGCAAAACGCCGGAAGTATCACGGTCAAGACGGTGAACCAGTTCAAGGAAGCGCGCTTCCGGACGCAGGGCTCGCAGACCTTCGATCACGCCAAAGCTCAGACCGCTGCCACCATGTACGGCAGTACCGGAAGGTTTGTTCAGGATCAGTAAATGGTCGTCTTCATATAAGATGCAATCTGCTAAAGCCGCGACTTTATCCAGCTTCGCAGAAACCGGCGCTTCATCACGCTCTGCCACGCGAACCGGCGGGACACGCACTTCATCACCGGCAAGTAATTTGTATTCAGGCTTAATTCTTTTCTTATTAACCCGCACCTCACCTTTACGCACGATGCGATAGATCATGCTCTTCGGCACGCCCTTAAGGATTTTAAGTAAGAAGTTGTCGATGCGCTGACCGGCTTCGTCTTCGGAGATGGGGATTAATTGTACAGTTGGATTCTCAGTTTTCATGGCTCGCGATTCTAAATATCCGGCACGGTTCGCGCCACTGATTTTTATGTGCTTAACTCTTACTTTACCAGTAACTGCTGAGGAAAACCCTTCTATACCCCTTGTTTTTACAGAAAGCGAAAGTTCAGACAATGCGGCACATCTCTCATTGAGGTAAATATCTTACCCGCATGGGAAAAGTCACCTTGCTATCACAGTGCCTGCAATGGAATAATGAAACTACTTTCGGCGTTGTTTCTCTTAAGTTAGGGAAAACGCAGGAATTATAGATTTGCCTGATCGCGCAAAAACGCAGCAATGGCGTAAGACGTAATGTGAAATCAAGCAATTAGCGGGCTGCGGGTTGCAGCTTGGCCGGCATACGGAATGAGATCTGTTAACCTAAATTCAGAAGCTATTCCCCTAATAAAAGTGCTGCTTTCATAACGCTGGTGTCTTTAATACAGCAAAAGCAGACTTACCGAAATAATGCGCCCCTATGCAAGCGACAACCGTGAGGTTGACGATTTGCGAGAAGACTCGGGGCCAACGGTTTACCCGGTCATGAGGTCATTTTGCCCGCAGCTCTGTCAATAATGGAATAATAATGAGTAAGTTACGATGAAAAGAATGTTGATTAACGCGACTCAGCAAGAAGAGTTGCGCGTTGCCCTTGTAGATGGACAGCGGCTGTATGATTTGGATATTGAAAGTCCGGGCCATGAGCAGAAAAAAGCGAACATTTACAAAGGTAAAATCACCCGCATTGAACCTAGTCTGGAAGCGGCATTCGTAGATTACGGCGCAGAACGACACGGTTTCCTCCCTCTGAAAGAAATTTCCCGTGAATATTTCCCTAGCAACTATTCTTCCCACGGCCGCCCAAACATCAAAGATGTGTTGCGCGAAGGTCAGGAAGTTATCGTTCAGGTTGATAAAGAAGAACGTGGAAATAAAGGCGCAGCACTGACGACGTTTATCAGTCTGGCCGGTAGCTATCTGGTTCTGATGCCTAACAATCCACGTGCTGGGGGAATTTCCCGCCGTATTGAAGGTGATGACCGTACTGAGCTGAAAGAAGCGCTGTCTTCTCTGCAACTGCCTGATGGCATGGGTCTTATTGTGCGTACGGCCGGTGTCGGCAAATCCGCAGAAGCCCTGCAATGGGACCTGACTTTCCGTCTCAAACATTGGGATGCAATCAAGAAAGCTGCTGAAGGCCGCCCTGCCCCATTCCTGATCCATCAGGAAAGTAACGTTATCGTTCGTGCATTCCGTGACTATCTGCGTCCGGATATCGGCGAAATCCTTATCGATAACCCGAAAATCCTCGACCTGGCAAAAGAGCATATCGCCGCTCTGGGCCGTCCTGATTTCAGCAGCAAAATTAAACCGTACGTCGGTGAAATTCCGCTGTTCAGTCACTACCAGATCGAATCGCAAATCGAATCCGCTTTCCAGCGTGAAGTCCGTCTGCCTTCCGGCGGTTCGATTGTTATCGACAGCACTGAAGCGTTGACCGCTATCGACATCAACTCCGCGCGTGCAACCCGCGGCGGCGATATCGAAGAAACAGCATTCAACACTAACCTTGAAGCGGCTGACGAAATTGCCCGCCAGTTACGCCTGCGTGACCTGGGTGGCCTGATCGTTATCGACTTCATCGATATGACGCCAGTTCGCCATCAGCGCGAAGTGGAAAACCGTTTGCGTGACGCCGTTCGTCAGGACCGCGCCCGCATCCAGATTGGTCGTATTTCCCGTTTCGGCTTACTGGAAATGTCCCGTCAGCGTCTGAGCCCTTCACTGGGTGAATCAACGCACCATATCTGCCCGCGTTGTGCAGGTACCGGTACCGTCCGTGACAACGAATCTCTGTCACTGTCGATTCTGCGTCTGATTGAAGAAGAAGCGCTGAAAGAAAACACCAAAGAAGTGCATGCCATCGTTCCGGTGCCAATCGCTTCTTACCTGCTGAACGAAAAACGTGAATCGGTGAATGCCATCGAAAAACGTCAGGGTGGCGTGCGTGCAGTGATCGTACCTAACGATCAGATGCAAACTCCGCACTACCACGTTCTGCGTGTACGTAAAGGTGAAGAAATCTCTGCACTGAGCTACCTGCTGCCTCAGATCCACGAAGCAGAAATGCTGCAACCTTCTGAAGAGTTGCCGGCTGAACGTCGTCGTCCTGAGCAACCGGCACTGGCTGCATTCGCGCTGCAAAGCGAAGCACCTCCTTCCAGCTTCGAGCAGGCTACTGTGACTGAAGAACCTGTCAAAACCAGAACAGCCACAGTGAATGCTCCGGCAGCCCCTGTTGTTGAAAAATCCGGTTTTGTCAGCCGTCTGCTAAGCGGGTTGAAGAGCTTGTTCGCACCGGAGCCACAACAGGAAGTTAAACCTGTTGAAGCACCAAAAGAGACTACGGAAGCAACTGAAACCGAAAACCGTCGTAATAACGAACGCCGCAACCAACGTCGTCAGGGCGGACGCCGTGAGCGTAACGGTGAACGTGGCGAGCGCAATGACCGCGGTAATCGTGGTGAGCGTGGCGAAGGTCGTGACAACAATCGTGATAATCGTGGCGAAGGCCGTGATAACCGCGAAAATAATCGCGAACAACGTGACGATCAGCGTCGTGGCCGTCGTAACCAGGAGCCGGTTGTTACTGAAACCCGTAACGAAGAAGTGGAAACTGCTGCTCGCGAAGAACAGCAGCAACAACCTCGTCGTGAGCGTTCGCGTCGCCGTTCTGAAGACAAACGTAAACCACAAACTGAAGAGAAAATTCAGGATGCGGTTGCTGTTGAGCAAGTTGTTGTCGCACCGGTTGTTACTGATGAAACTGAACAGGAAGATCGTCCGCCAGCACAGCGCCGTCAACGTCGCCAGCTGAATCAGAAAATCCGCTTCGAATCTGAAGAAGTTGATCACGAAGAAGAAGCTGCGGCTCAGTTGCTGATCACCGGCACTCGTCCGGCAGCACCAGCGCCAGCCGTGGTTACGCAAGAATCTTCTGATGCAGAACCAGCAAACGCAGCAGACAACGAAGATAATCAGAATGACAACGCCCGTGAAAATGGAATGCCGCGTCGTTCACGTCGTTCTCCGCGTCACCTGCGTGTCAGCGGACAGCGTCGTCGTCGTTACCGTGACGAGCGTTACCCGACTCAGTCGCCAATGCCAATGGCAGGTGCGTTCGTTTCTCCGGAAATGGCGTCTGGCAAGGTTTGGATCACCTATCCGGTGGCTCAATCTTCTGAATATAAGTCTTCTGAATATCAGTCCCATGAGCAGCAGAACACTGAAACAGAAGCACCTGAAGTGCTGACTCAGCAAGTTGAGATTGCCCAGGCCAATACGCCGGTCATTTCTGAAACTGCAGAGGTTGCACCTCAGCCAGTAGCTCAGTCAGAGACAGTGGTTGACGCTACTCAGCAAGAAGCAGCTACAGATGCTGCACCTGCAGAAGCAGCACAGCCTGTTGCTGACGAACCTGTATTGGTTGAACCTGCAACAGCTGAACCTGTTGAAGAAACGCCTGTTGTCGAAGTGGCACCTGAAGCGCACGAGCCAGCCGTCGTTGAACCGACAGCCGTGCTTGCTGAACCTGAACTTCAGGCACCTGCGCCAGTCGCTGAACCTGAAGTGAAAGTGGAAGAGAAAGCAGAACCGGTTGCGGAAGTAAAACCTGCCGTGGAGGCTGCCCCCGTTGCGCAAGCTCCGGCAGTGACTGAAGCTGCGGTTGTTGCACCTCGCTTCAAGCATTTCGCGACAGCGCCTATGACGAAAGCACCAGCACCTAGCTATGTGCCTGAACCCGCGCGTAAAAGTGACTGGGTTCGCCCTGAGTTCAACTTTGATGGCAAAGGTTCTGCCGGTGGCCATGCTGCAGTAACTACTGCCACGGCTCCTGCCACTAAGCCGGAGATGCCAGCAGAGTAATTCCGCTGAGCTGACAGTGTCACAAAACTAAAAACCCGCCTCGGCGGGTTTTTTTATTGGCGAGTTATCTGCCCCATGAAAATCAGGCCAGACTTTTCAGACGACGGATCGTCAGTTCCTCAAGTTTCCCTTCCAGGCTTCTGGCGAAATTCTGGAAATGCTCGGTCTTATTGTGCTGGTTCAACGCATCTTCTGATGCCCAGCGCTCATAGAAAACAAAAGTGCCGTCGTTATCCAGATCCTGATGCAGCTCATATTGCAGGCATCCCACTTCCTGCCGGCTTGGCTCAATTACGTCAGCAATGCTTCTGTCACTTTTGCCCTGAATTCTTTTTTCGCGACAATTGTGGCAACAACTCTGATTTCCATTATGGTTCTCCCGTTATTTTGTCATGCTCAGGCACACACCATGAAGCACGGTGACTAAAATCTCCCTCCACTATGAACCTTTCGATACATTGATTTCAATACGAACTTTATTTAACAGATGCAACACAACGGTTTTACGCTTATTCTTGTTCCCCGCCGTTAATGCTCCCATTACCGCACCTGATCCCAACATCTTGTCTCTCAATGCCGGAGTTTTGCCTGATGACCGCAACACCGCAAGTTTTGAAAATCCGCCGCCCAGATGACTGGCATATTCACCTTCGTGATGACGAAATGCTCAGCACGGTGTTACCTTTCACCAGTGAAGTCTTTGGTCGCGCGATTGTCATGCCAAACCTGACGCCACCTGTAACGACTGTCGCTGCGGCAATCGCCTATCGGGAACGTATTCTGGCCGCGCTGCCTGCCGGGCATAAATTTACCCCGCTGATGACCTGCTATCTGACCGATTCTCTGGATCCGGAAGAAATTGCCCGCGGGTTCGAGCAAGGTGTTTTCACTGCGGCAAAACTGTATCCGGCCAATGCGACCACCAACTCCCAGCATGGGGTTTCGGATGTCAAAACGATTTATCCTGTGCTCGAGCGTATGCAAAAAATCGGCATGCCTTTGCTGATCCACGGCGAAGTCACTCACAGCCATGTTGATATTTTTGATCGGGAAGCTCGTTTCATCGATGAAGTGATGGATCCGGTTCGCCGTCAGTTCCCTGAGCTGAAAATTGTCTTCGAGCACATCACGACCAAAGAAGCGTCTCAGTATGTTCTTTCCGGTAATCAATATCTGGGCGCTACCATCACGCCACAGCATCTGATGTTTAACCGCAACCATATGCTGGTAGGCGGAGTTCGTCCGCATCTGTTCTGTCTGCCGATTCTTAAACGCAACGTTCATCAGGAAGCACTGCGTGAAGTCATCGCCAGCGGTGCTGACCGTTTCTTCCTGGGCACAGATTCCGCGCCACACACTAAAGACCGTAAAGAATCTAGCTGTGGCTGTGCTGGTTGCTTTAATGCACCACTCGCGCTGTCCGCTTATGCCACCGTCTTTGAAGAGATGAATGCGCTGCAGCATTTCGAAGCATTCTGCTCTCTTAATGGTCCGCGTTTCTATGGTTTGCCGCTCAATGAAGATTTCATCGAACTGACGCGCACGCCGGTGACGCAGCCGGAAGAAATTGCTTTAGGTAACGAATCTGTTGTGCCATTCCTCGCGGGACAAACCCTGAACTGGAAAGTGACATCGTACTAAATACGATTTCTCTGCACGGTAGCTTGCGCTGATCATGATTTGACTGTATAAATATACAGTCAAATCTATTCAGGAGGTCCTATGCGTGTTGAAGTCACAATCGATAAAACCAAGCCTCTGCCTGTTGGCGCGCTGGACGCGTTATCGGGTGAATTGAGTAAGAGAATTAACAAACAGTTTACTGATCGCGAAAATAAAGTTCAGGTCCGTTATGCGGGAGCAAATAGCCTGTCCGTATTGGGCGGAGCTAAAACTGATCGCGATCTGATCGAAGAAATTTTGCAGGAAACCTGGGAAAGTGCCGACGACTGGTTTTCAAATCAGAACGATGAGTAACACTATGAAATGTCTGCAAACCTATTCATTTTCTCTGCCCTATTTATAATAATCAGGTTTATTAAAACCACGCCGTAAGGCTATTTCTGTATTTCACCGGGCGTCGCAGTCCGGTTTTTTATTCCATTGGAATGCATAAATCACACTTCCCCCAAAAAATAATTTTGGTTAATCTTCGGACTATTCTGCTGAATTATTAATCGCCACAAATTATTTACAATTTAATACTCTCAAATCTCACCATAAATCGATTTAACTGTTTATACTGAACAAGCTCACCTGATAATGAGCCGCATTGATCCTCAGATAGTCACTCACGTTAGTCACTACAATATAAGGGGTCTATATGGACAGAAATGATGAAGTTATTCAGACACACCCGCTTGTTGGTTGGGATATCAGTACCGTCGACTCTTATGACGCCATGATGATACGTCTTCATTACCTGTCTTCAAAAGACCAGACACCCGAGGATGCTCAGGTAGACAGAACCTTGTGGTTAACTACCGACGTTGCCCGACAACTGATCAACATTCTCGAAGCCGGCATTGAAAAGATAGAATCTAACGAGTACGAATACAGTGATCACCGAAAACATTGATTTTAATCTGCCAGCCTGAGGCACCAGCGATTTCATCCTGGTGCCTTTTTCTTTGCCTCTGCCCTGCTTGCCTTCACCGTCGTAAACTCTCTATCATGCCTGTAGCCTATTTGTTAAAAACTCACCTCAGGAATTTTTAAATATGGATTACGATCTCATTATCGTCGGCAGCGGTTCAGTCGGTTCTGCGGCGGGCTACTACGCCACCCGTGCCGGATTGAAGGTGCTGATGATAGACAGTTCAATGCCGCCCCATCAGGCAGGCAGCCATCACGGTGAAACCCGTCTGATCCGCCATGCTTATGGTGAAGGCGCGCGTTATGTACCTATGCTGCTTAGGGCACAAACGCTGTGGAATGAACTGGCAGAACTGAGCGGCGAGAAGATTTTTCATCGCAGCGGCGTGCTCAACATCGGTCCTGAAAATTCTGAATTCATCGGCAATGTAAAACACAGCGCACAAACCTATCACCTGAACACACAGAACCTGAGCGCCGCGGATATCCGTGATAAATGGCCTTTATTCACGTTACCTGACGGTTATTCAGGCGTGTTTGAGCCTGACTCCGGTTATCTGCAATGTGAAATGGCCGTCACCGCATATATCCGTCTGGCACGAGAAGCCGGATGCGCGCAATTGTTTAATTGCCCGGTTGAAAGTATTCAATGGCATGAGAACAGCGTTGAGGTGACTACGGCGGATGGCGTCTACAGTGCGGCAAAAATGCTGGTATCTGCGGGCACCTGGGTCACCAGGATTCTGCCTGAATTGCCGGTTAAACCTCTGCGCAAAGTTTTCGCCTGGTTCCATGCAGATGGCCGTTATAGTGAGGAAAACCACTTCCCTGCATTTACCCTTGAAACACAGCAAGGCGATCAGTACTACGGTTTCCCCTCTGTCAAAGATGCCCTGAAACTAGGAAAACACAACGGGGGCCAGTGGATCACAGAACCAGAGGAACGGTCACCTTTCGGCAAAATCAGTCAGGATGGTACCGAGTCCTTCAATTTTTTCCGACATTTCCTGCCCGGAGTTGGGGTCAGTCTGCTCGGTGCATCATGCACTTACGATATGACTGAAGATGAAGACTTCATTATAGATACACTGCCTGACCACAAAAATACGCTGGTTATTTCAGGGTTAAGCGGGCATGGCTTCAAATTTGCCAGCGTATTAGGTGAAATAGTTACTTACTTCGCTAACAATCATCCTATTCCTTTTGATCTTGAACCCTTTTCTCTCTCAAGATTCAGTTAATGTAAAAATGTTTCAACCATCGTTGATATTTAACGATGGTTGTCATTATATTTCTGTAAGGAATATTTCTAATTTCGCTTTGAACGAGATCAATAGTCTGGTATTTCCGAATTGACAGCATTATAGAAAAAAAACTATGCTAGCCGCAGAAATCACAGGAGTGGTTTCCATCGCGTAATGACACGCATGACAAGGACGTGACATGAAAATCTCAATTATTGAACCCTGTGGCTTTACCCGATTAGGAATTTTCTCGTATCTGGCTGAGAATAATAATCTCCAGATTATTGATGCAGTGAATGTTTCACAGGCGTTAGACTCTATCCCTGAATTTCAGCCAGACATTATCTTAGTTAACATGACGAAGTATTGTCACAACTCCGAATTGTCTCAGGAATTAAAAAACTTCTTCGAGTTTCGACACGGCGCAAGTATATACTGTTATATCGATGCGAATTATCCTGATTGTGATACTCCGATTGCGGTTACCCGCGAAGTATTTATTCTCAACAAACAGTCACTGACGTCATTATTACGAGAGATAGCTTTAGACCCGCAGTCGTTTATGCCAGTTAATAATTTCAAGACCCCCAGAACCTTGTTTAGCGATCAGGAGATTCTGGTGATGAGTTACTGGATGTCGGAAATGCCTAACTACCGCATCGCCAGAAAATTGAATATCAGCAGCCGAACGGTTTATGTCCACAAGCGTCATCTGGCGCAAAAAATAAAAGTCCGTAACCGTCTGGAGTTCTGCTTCGTTTATAATCTAATCAAGTATATGTTCTGGCCGATCGATGATATTTCCGCAACACCCGTCAGTCGTCAGATTAAAGATGACCTTCAGCAGATTTACAAAATCTACAGTTAAGCCAACAAAGCTAATTAATATCCTGTTCAGTCAGGGTATTAAGTGGCTTTGTCATCGCTATTTCTCCGCTTCAAACCTTCCACTTTACCCGTCGTGCTTTAAACTCCATGCCACAGGCAGGTTGCACTCCGCCCGCGGAGGGATACAATAAACTCAACGTTAGCAGACTAATTTTGAGCGGCCTCACAATATGATTGAACACACATCTGACGATGCAACTCCGGCGGTGATCACTGAAACGCTGCTGTCGGTTATCCGGATGATGCGTAAACAAGTAGACGCCGCCATGTCCGCTCAGGGGCTTTCTCTTGCACGCGAAAAACTGCTGACAGCGATTGCCCAGGAAGGGACCTGCCGTCCGGCTGAGCTGGCCAACGTGCTTCAGCAATCTCCCCGTACGATCACAGATGCGATAGATGCGATGGACAGAGATGGTTTACTGGTGCGTCGTCGCCATCCTACTGACCGCCGTTCGCAATTGCTTGAGCTGACAGAAGCCGGCAAACAGGCACTGGCGCAGGTAAAAAAACCCAAGCAGGAAGCCATCGACAGATTGTTTGACGGGCTTGATCTAGCCGCCCGTCAGCAATTACTGATATCGCTGCAAAGCATCGAAATGCTCGCACAGCGAATAGAAGAGCAGAACTGAAATTAGCGTTTCAGCGGTCCGTCGCCCAGCAGGACGGCAATTTTGTGTCCAGCAGCGGTCGGCTCCAGTGCAATTTTCAGCACAATGGTCAGCGGTACTGACAGCAGCATTCCCACCGGCCCCATCAGCCATCCCCAAAAAATCAACGATACAAACACCACCAGCGTCGAAAGCCCAAGCCCGCGGCCAAGAATTTTCGGATCAATAATGCTGCCGAACAGCAGATTGATCAGGATATATCCTCCGGTCAGAATCAGACCTTCACTGAAGCCATTGAACAAAAATGCCTGAGTGATGGGAGGAATTGCCGCGATAAAGGAACCAATGTTGGGGATATAATTGAGTGCAAAAGCCAGCATCCCCCAGAGAAACGCAAACCTGATCCCCATAACGGCCAGCAACGCCCACACCGCCAGCCCGGTCACGACGCTGATCAACGTTTTGATCACCAGATAACGGGTTACGCTGTCGAGCGCACGCTGAACATTCGCCATGCCCTTGCCCGGATCTTCGGACAACTGCTGCACCTTATAAGGCAGTTGCGGAACTTCGAGCAGCATAAAGGCGACGGTCATCAGCAGTAAAAATAAACCCGCCATGGCATTAGACAGATAGCTGATAAGCTTGCTGACCAGATTGAGCATGAAGGCCGGATCAATATAGCCGGCCAGTTGTTCAGGTGTTAATGAAAATTCTGACCAGTGGAACCAGGCATCAATTTCGATCAGCTTTGCTGCAATTAGCCCGCGATATTGCGGTAATGTGCGGGCAAACTCATTCAGGGTCATCAGCAACTTGGTGGTCAGAAACACCATCAGGCATACCGTCAGTGTCGCAACCAGTAATACCGCGAGTGCCCGGGGCACCCGCCATTTTCCCAGTAAGACAATCAGCGGATTGAGGACGAAAGCCAGAAACAGCGCCAGAATGAATGGCACAATGATATCTGCTGCCGATTTAATGCCCGCAAATATCACCACCAGCATCGCCATCATCACGACGATCCTCAGGCCCTGAGTTGTCACCATTGTCTTACGCAAATTTCTTTCCCTCATGCCTTTAGCGGGATTTCGTCCACTCACGTAAACGCTGAATATGAACATACAGCGCGGGGATAAACAGGATCCCCACCGTCGTGGACAGCAACATGCCGCTAAACACTGTGACACCGATAATATGACGGCTCATGGCTCCCGCTCCTGACGCCATTACCAGAGGTAACACGCCGAGAATGAAGGAAATGGCCGTCATCATAACAGCGCGAAAACGCTGTTTCGCCCCTTCCTGCGCGGCTTCGCGGACGGTTGCCCCTTCTTCCCTGCGCGCTTTGGAGAACTCGACGATCAATATGGCGTTTTTCGCGGCCAGCCCGATGAGCAACACCATGCCAATTTGAGCATAGACATCGTTACTTAATCCCGCTAAATGCAGGCCGCCGATAGCGCCAAATACCGCAAAAATAACCGAAATCATGACCACCAGCGGAATGCTCCAGCTCTCGTATTGTGCCACCAGGAACAGATAGGCAAACAGAAGTGCCGCGGCATAAATAAGGATTGCCTGCCCTCCGGCCTGAATTTCCTGCAATGACATTCCGCTCCATTCATAGCCATAGCCTGCCGGTAACTTTTCACTGAGGATATTTTCCATTTGCGCCATCGCCTCACCGGAACTGACGCCCGGCGCCGCCGCCCCGCTCACCGCCAGCGACGGGAACTGGTTATATTGCGTAATAAAGGGCGCGCCCAGTGAAGGTGTCAGCTCCACCATTTTCCCAAGGCTTACCAGTGAACCGTTATCACTGCGCACAGTGAGTGTCGAAATCTGGTCCGCACGCTGGCGATCTTCCATTTCATTTTGCATCTGCACGTTAAACAAACGGTTGTTCTTGATGAAATCGCTGACATTCACACCGCCCAGAGACATCTGTAATGTCGAGAAAATTCGGCCAACGGGCACCTGCATCATGGCGGCACGATCGCGATCCACGCTTAAGGCAATTTCCGGTACGGAGGCGCTGAAGGTAGTGAAGACACGGCTCAGCTGCGGATTTTGATTGGCCGCCTGTATTATCGTTCGTCCAATTTCTGCAAGTTCCTGCGGGGATTGCCCCTGCAATGCCTGAAGGCGTAAATCCAGTCCGGAAGCGGTTCCCAGCCCGGAAATCGCCGGCGGATTTATCGCCATGATCATCGCAGAAGGAATGCCCGCCATTGCCGGTTGCAGACGACCGATCACCTGATCCACTGCGCTGCGCTCACCCCAGGGTTTGAGCAATACAATGCCGAACGCAGTATTGGGCGCACTTCCGCCACTCATCAGGCTAAAACCGCTGATAGCGATCACATCTTCCACCGCAGGATCCTTCTCCAGAAGGGTCTGCATCTGGTCCAGCACGGCGTCAGTCCGGTTCAGGGATGCACCATCTGGCAACTGCACATTCACGAAGAAGTAACCCTGATCTTCATCCGGCAGAAAAGATTTTGGCAGGCTGTTGTAGCCCCACACGCAGGCGCCGGTAATGACCAGCACCGTCGCTACGCTGGTCAGGGCATGTTTACTCAGACCCGCAGCGGTTTTGACATACTTATCACGCACGCTGTCCAGCCCCTGATTAAAGAGGTGGAAAATGCGGGCGGGTTTCTCAGGGCGCGGTTTGAGCAACGTCGCGCACAGTGCCGGCGTCAGCGTCAGCGCATTGATACTGGAAAGCACCACTGCAGCCGACAATGTAACGGCAAACTGACGATACAAGGCGCCGGTAATGCCAGGTAAAACCGCAATCGGGACAAATACCGCCAGCAGAACCACGGTCGTCGCAATTACCGGGCCCGCAATTTGCTTCAGGGCTTTGCGGGTAGCGGCAACGCGTCCGAGAGACGGGTCTTCCATCATCAAACGCTCGACGTTTTCTACCACCACAATGGCATCATCGACCACCACCGTCAGGGCCAGAATAATGGCGAACAAACTCAGCGTGTTGGCGGAATAGCCAAAGGCGTACAGCACAGCAAATGTGCCGAGCAACGAAACCGGAATGGTCAGCGCGACGATGAATGTCGCTCGCAAGCTTTGCAGGAACAAATACACAATTGTCAGAACAACGATAAAAGTCAGCACCAGTGAAACAGCGATTTCATCCAGCGTAGCGCTGACAAAACGGGTTGAGTCGAATTTAATTTCATAGGTGAGGTCGTGAGGAAAATTGCGCGCCTGACGCGTCATCTCTTCACGCACCGCATTGGCCACATTAAGCGCATTCGCTCCCGGCGCGGGATATACAGACAGGAACGCAGATGGCGTCTGATTCAGTGTGGCATTGACCTGATAATCCTGCGCGCCCAGTTCAATTCGCGCGACGTCCCGCAGACGAACCGTTCCGCCATTGGCATTCTTGCGCACAATGATATTGCCGAACTCTTCCGGCGAACTCAGCCGTCCGGCACCGCTAATGGTCAGGGTTTGCTGCTGCATCGATGGACTGGGTGACGCGCCAATCTGTCCGGCAGCGGCCTGTACGTTTTGCTCGCGGATAGCCGTGCTGATTTCAATGCTGCTGACATCCAGCGCTTCCATTTTGTTCGGATCCAGCCAGATCCGCATACTGTAATCACGCGAACCGAAAACCCTGACATCACCTACGCCATCAATACGCGCCAGCGCATCGCGCAATTGAATGCTGGCAAAGTTACTGATAAATAATTTGTCGTGCGTATTTTTTGGTGAAAGCAGGCTGATCCCCATCAGAATATTAGACGCCTGTTTACGCACCGATACACCCGTGCTTAGCACTTCCGGCGGAAGACGCGAGCTGACCTGAGAAATACGGTTCTGGACTTCCACGGCCGCGGTGTCCGGATCGGTGCCACTGGCAAAGGTAATGGTCAGCGTGTAACTGCCGTTATTGCCGCTGTTCGATGACATATACAACATATTACTGACGCCATTGACCTGCGCTTCAATAGGCGCAGCGACGGATTCCGCCACATCGCGCGCGCTGGCACCGGGATAGGTGGCGCTGACCGAAACCACCGGTGGCGTAATATCAGGATACTGCTCGACCGGGATCACCTTCAGTGCAACGGCACCCAACAGCGCCGTCACCAGCGCGATCACCACCGCAAAACGGGGTCTTTTGATAAATTGCTGAAGCATCGTTGTTCCTTAACCTTTCTTAGCAGCGGCGGCTGAGACGTCAGAAGCGTCCCGTACACTGACCTTCATGCCTGGCTGAATCTGTTGCAGGCCTTCCGTCACGACACTTTCGCCGCCCTGCAATCCTTCAGCCACGAAATAGCCGTGAGAAGTTTGTGCGCCAAGCCGGACAGGACGCGCCTCGATGCGCTGTTCAGCATTCACCAGCAGAACAAAATATCCTGTCGCATTTTGCTGCAGAGCCTGCGCCGGCAATACCGGCAGCTGATCCCCTGTGCGCGGCTGGGCGGTGACATTGACTGTTCCGCCCGGCAATAAACGATGCTCAGGATTGGCGACCGTCAGCCTGACCGGCAACGTTCCTGTCTGTGCTTCGATGCGGTTACCCAGTGACTCAAACACCGGCGTTTTCATATAGGGTGAACCATCCGATAAGCGCAGGGACAAAGCCATATGGGTATCAGAAAATGCCTGTCCGAGGTCACCGCTGGTATGCGTCGCGCTAAGAACATCCCGCTCGTTGACCGAAATCACCACGCGAACGGGATCAAGTTGCACAATTTCCGTCATTACACCGCTGGCCGGGCTGACCAGACTGCCGGTATGAAAATGACTCACGCCGATGCGCCCCGAAATGGGCGCGGTGATACGGGTGTAACTGAGCTGAAGTTCCTGCGTTTTCAATGCAGCCTGCGCTTGCGCCACGGCTGCGCGGGCGGTATCACGTGCGGCGAGCGCGGTATCGACATCGGACTGACTTACCGTTCGCGCATCTCCCAGACGCTGAATACGGTTCAGATGTGTCTGGGCGTGGCGCGCGGTGGCATTGGCACTGTCCAGTTGAGCCTTTGCCTGAGCAACCGCAGCCTGATGCAGGGCCGGTTCGATTTCATACAGCAGATCCCCGGCATTCACGAACTGCCCTTCTTCAAAGGCGCGGCGGGCAATAAATCCTTCCGTCCGGCTGGTAATATTCACCGCCTGAACGGCCTCAAGGCGCCCGAGATAAGTGCGGCCAACGCCGTCAGCCTGGGTTTTGATAGTGGCAGCGGTTACTACCGGCAGGGGCTGCGCAGCCTGAACGACCTGCGGGGCGATGAATAATGCCAGCAGTACCGGAATGGCGGCAAAACGTTTTGTTGCAGTGAACCGTTTTGTTGCAGTAAACATAGTGTCACTCTCCATGTGATGCCGGATGCCGCTCTCTTTGAATTCAGGGAAAGAAACCTCATCAGGAAACATCAAATATAAGACAATAAAAATATTCCTAATTGGAATTAAAAAGGATTATAAATATCATCCTATTGCATAAGCTGATCTCGATCAGGTCTGAACAAAACCCTAAAAGTCTTTACGCTTTCTTTAAGAAACATTGAGTCTTTACGACATAAACACTGCGTTACTCCAGATCCTCATTCATTCAAAAAACCTGAAACCAAAAACATCCGATATTATTAATCACTGTAGTAATCATTATTTTTACTCAAATTTTTAGAAGAAAAGCAAACTTTACCTTCGATGACAAAAACTGACAACCCTTGCCAGCTCTGCCTTGTACTCAAAAACCCGTACCGCCGTGCAGATAAAACGAAAGCACTGAATAAGATCATGATAAGAACATCAAAAATAATGAAAGAGTAAAATTAATCGTCTTTTTTGGAAATAATAGTTTGCCAGAATGTTTCTAAATGTTTAATTTCCACAAAAAGCCTTTGTTGAGATTGCCTGTTTATGTTGTGGAAAAATACGCCCGTCCGGTTTGGTCATATATCCGTAATCCTTCACTGGATTATTGCACTGGCCGTTTACGGATTATTTGCACTGGGATTGTGGATGGTCGGACTGGGTTATTACGACACCTGGTATCACCGAGCGCCGGAAATACATAAAAGTATTGGCGTGCTGGTATTTATTGCCATGGTATTTCGTCTGGCCTGGCGCTTTATTTCACCGCCGCCTGCGCCTCTTGAAAGCTATAGCGCGAAAACCCGGATCGGCGCGTGGCTTGCTCATGTTCTGTTATTTATCGGGTTGTTCGGCATTCTTATCAGCGGCTATCTCATTTCGACCGCTGAAGGCCAGGCCGTCAGCGTCTTCGGCTGGTTTGAACTTCCCGCGACGCTGTTCGGATTGAATCAGCAGGCGGACATTGCAGGCACCCTGCATCTGTGGCTGGCGTGGGGCATTGTGATTGTCTCAGGGTTCCACGCGCTTGCAGCGCTTAAACATCATTTTATTGACCGCGACAGCACCCTGACACGCATGCTGGGGCGCTGATCCGGTTAACGTTCTGCTCTTTACTTATGTTGTTCACATTATGGATAAACGGAGAATAACCATGTTGAAAAAAACCACTCTGGGACTGACGCTGGCATCCCTGTTACTGGCCGCCGGTTCTGCCACCGCAGCAAATTACAAAATTGATAAAGAAGGTCAGCACGCCTTTATCGAATTTCGTATCAAACATTTAGGTTACAGCTGGCTCTACGGCAGCTTTAACGATTTTGACGGCGGATTCACTTTCGACGAGAAAGACCCAGCGGCGGATAAAGTGAATGTGACCATCAACACCACCAGCGTGTTTACCAATCATGCCGAACGTGACAAACATCTGCGCAGCGCTGAATTCCTGAATGTCGGCAAACATCCGCAGGCAACGTTCAAATCAACGTCAGTGAAAAAAGAAGGTGAGGATCTGGAAGTTACCGGTGATTTCACTCTCAACGGCGTCACCAAACCGCTGACCCTTCAGGCCAAATTGCTCGGTCAGGGCAAGGATCCGTGGGGCGGCTATCGTGCAGGCTTTGAAGCCGCAGGCACTATCGCGCTGAAAGATTACGGCATCACCACCGATCTGGGCCCTGCGTCTCAGAATGTGGAGCTGATTATTTCCGTGGAAGGTGTGCAGGAGAAGTAATTCACTGGGCCAAAAAAGCCCTGAACAGCGAATGCCGTTCAGGGCTTTTTGTCATTCAGACACCAGTCAGTCGTTTTCCGGAGCAGGAATATGCATGGTGGTTTGCAACAGGCCTTTGGACTTATTGAAAATCTTGATGCCGTTTTCACGGCCAGCGCGCAGCGCACGCTGTTCTTCCACCGGCAATTTCAGTTCGGTCATACAGATTTCGCTGCAACAACCGTCAAACTTCGCCGCACACGTCGGGCACTGAATAAACAACAGATGGCAGCCGTCATTTTTACAATTGGTGTGGTTGTCGCACGCTTCGCCACACTGGTGGCAATGCGCGATCACGTCATCAGAAATACGCTCACCCATGCGTTCATCAAAGACAAAGTTTTTGCCTTTAAATTTGACCGGTAAGCCCTGCTCTTTCGCACGGCGCGCATATTCAATAATGCCGCCTTCAACGTGATACACATTCTTAAAACCGTTATGCAGCATATAGGCGCTGGCTTTTTCACAGCGGATCCCACCCGTGCAATACATCACGATTTTTTTGTCTTTGTCTTCTTTAAGCATATCAACGGCCATTGGCAGCTGATCGCGGAAGGTATCCGATGGCACTTCTATCGCTTTGTCAAAATGCCCCACTTCATATTCGTAGTGGTTACGCATATCAACAAACAGCGTGTCCGGATCGTCAATCATGGCGTTGACCTGTTCGGCTTTCAGATACTCCCCCACGTTAGAAGGATCGAAAGAATCATCATCAATCCCGTCCGCCACGATACGGTCACGCACTTTGAGACGCAGCACCCAGAAGGATTTACCGTCGTCTTCCAGCGCCACGTTCAGACGAATTTGATCCAGCGCCGGATGGCTGGAAAACAGCTCGGTTTTAAACGCCTCAAACTTGCTCTGCGGAACGCTGATTTGCGCGTTAATCCCTTCTTTTGCCACGTAAATACGACCAAACACGTTAAGACGTGTCAGGCTGACATACAAAGCATCGCGGAAGGTTTTCGGATCTTCGAGCTGGAAATACTTATAAAAAGAAACGGTGGTGCGCGGCTCTGTTTCAGCCAACATGCGCGCCCTGAGTTCCTCATTAGAAATACGGTTATGTAACACTGGCATGGTGTACGTTCCTGTCTTTCAGGGGAATTTAACTATTGGATACCGAATAGCTACTTTTGAAGCGGCAAGATTATACATTAAAGCAACAACGAGGACATCTTCCGTTGCAAATTCGTCATAAGAAAAACACCTGCTGTTCATTGCCCATGTTTTAAATGCGATAACCTATTCTTAGATGTCACCCATCCTTGGGAACTCTTCACTACGCTGAATTTAAGGGGCATGAAATATGAGTAAGCTTTTTGAACCAATTACCTTAGGCGAGCTGACGCTGGAAAACCGCATTGTGATCGCTCCAATGTGCCAGTATTCCTCCGATGAGGGGAAAGCTACTGCATGGCATCACGCCCATCTGGGGCAGTTATCCTTCTCCGGTGCCGGTCTGCTCATCCTTGAAGCCACTGCCGTTGAAGCCGCAGGACGTATCTCTGCCGAGGATTTGGGGTTATGGGACGATGCCACTGAAGCAGCAATGAAAGATTTGATTTCCGGCCTGCGCGCCAACAGCAAAATGCCGCTGGGTCTGCAACTGGGACATGCCGGTCGCAAAGCCTCCTGCGCTGCGCCGTGGAACGGTGGCGCGCAAATCCCACAATCTGCTGGCGGCTGGCAAACGGTCGCACCTTCCGCTATTGCTTTCACAGAGGGCACTGAAGCACCTGAGGCGATGTCTCTGGCGCGTATTGATGAGCTGAAAAAAGCGTACGTTGAGACTGTCCGCCGCGCGGATCGTCTGGGCTTAGACCTGCTCGAACTGCACGGTGGGCACGGTTATCTGCTGCATCAGTTCCTGTCACCATTGTCGAACCAGCGCACGGATCAGTACGGTGGCTCACTGGAAAACCGTATGAGATTGCTGCTGGAAATCTTCCAGGAAATACGAGCCGAATTCCCGGCTGAAAAACCGATTGGTGTGCGAATCTCTGCCACTGACTGGGTGGAAGGTGGCTGGGACCTGGAACAATCCATTGAATTGGCTAAAGCGCTGGACAAGCTGGGTTGCAGCTATATTCACGTCTCCAGCGGCGGCCTGAGTCCGCAGCAGAAAATCGCCGTTGGCCCGAACTATCAGGTGCCTTTCGCTGACGGCATCAAGCGTTATGTGAACATGCCAGTGATCGCCGTAGGACTTATCACCGAACCGGAGCAGGCTGAAGCCATTATCGGCACCGGTCAGGCTGATATGATTGCCCTCGCTCGTGGCATTTTATATAACCCGCGCTGGCCGTGGCATGCTGCCGCGAAACTGGGCGCCAAAGTTTCGGCGCCGAAACAGTACTGGCGCAGTGAGCCTCACAGGCTGAAAGGTCTGTTCCATTCGGAATAACCCCTCAGTCGCAAAAGCACAACAGGCAGCCTTCAGGGCTGCCTGTTTCATTGACAAAACCGTTTCTCTGCTGATATTTGATGCGATGTATACCATGGCAAAACGGATGAGTAGATAAAAACCAAATTGTTTTCCATTCACCCAATCCATAAGTAAAATGAGGTATTAGTGCCGTGAATTTTCACCTCATCCAAAAAAAATGCCACAATGTTTCACTTTACTGCAAATAATTACAAACAACTTTTATTCCCATCGAAATATGGACGTATTTCCGTGGCAGGCTGCTGCACTAGACAGAGCTTATAAACTTTCTACTTCGATCCATTGACGCAGAGAATCTATGACTCAGGTACCGACCTTTAACCGATCGTTGCTTCACCCACGCTACTGGATCACCTGGCTTGGTCTGGGCTTGCTGTATGCGCTGGTATTATTACCTTATCCGGTCATTTATCGAATTGGCACCGGACTGGGCCGCTTCTCTATGCGTTTTCTCAAACACCGCTATAAAATTGCGCGGCGTAATATCGAATTATGTTTCCCGGATATGCACCCGGAACAGCGTGAAGATATGGTGGTGAAAAACTTCGAATCCGTGGGGATGGGCTTATTTGAAACCGGCATGGCCTGGTTCTGGCCGGACTGGCGTATCGAGCGCTGGTTCAAAGTCAGCGGTCTGGAGCATATCCAGCACGCACGTGACAACAAACAGGGCGTGTTGCTGATAGGCGTACACTTCCTGACGCTGGAGCTGGGCGCCCGCATTTTCGGCATTCACAACCCGGGCGTGGGCGTTTACCGTCCGCATGATAATAAGCTGATGGACTGGATCCAGACCAAAGGACGTATGCGTTCGAACAAAGGGATGCTCGATCGCAAAGACCTCAAAGGTATGATCCGTAGTCTCAAGCAGGGCGACATCATCTGGTATGCGCCGGATCACGACTATGGCCCGCGTGCCAGCGTGTTCGTTCCTTTCTTTGCCGTGGATAAAGCCGCCACGACCACCGGCACCTACCTGCTGGCGCGGATGGGCAAACCGGCCATTATCCCGTTCACCCCGCGCCGTCTGCCGGGTGGAAAAGGCTATGAGATGATCATTCATCCTCAGGTGGCTGACTTCCCGCTGGATGATGAAGTGGTCGCCGCGACGTATATGAATAAAGTGGTTGAGAACGAAATCCGCCAGGCGCCGGAGCAATATATGTGGCTGCACCGCCGCTTCAAAACGCGCCCGCAAGGGGAACCGTCGCTCTATAAAGCCCTCAGGGATTAACGAACAAAACCGGCGGACTCAGGTTCTGCCGGTTTTTTGATTTGCTTCGACAGTTTTTTTGACAGACATCTTCAAAGTTATCAGATTTTATCCCATCCCGTTTAGGCCAATACTCTCTGCATAATTTCTCCACGTGATTACTCCGCTGATTTTGGAGCCGCGTGACACCCTGCCTGCACCCGGGCATGTTACCTTCAAAAGGAACACATTATGTTGGCTAAACTGAACGCTTCTTTTACCCGCGCCATTGATCATCAGGATTTCGGTAAGCTGCTGTTACGCCTGACTTTTGGTATTCTCATTTTATTTCATGGCGTGGCTAAAATAGAAAACGGTGTCGGCTGGATTGCCCAGATGTTGCAGGCTGACGGTCTGCCTGGTTTTATCGCTTATGGCGCTTACATTGGCGAAGTGATTGCGCCGGTTCTGATTATCCTGGGTATTTTCACCCGCCCTGCTGCGCTGGTAATGGCCTTCAATATTTTAGTCGCTGTGTTCCTGGTCGTCGCCGGCAAGTTCTTTACCACCACAGAAGTCGGAGCCTGGGGTCTGGAAGGTGAAGCCATGTACTTCTTCGGCGGTATGGTGATCATGTTCCTGGGCAGTGGCCGTTATTCCGTTATGAAAAACGAAGCCTTGCGTTGACCGGTCTTTTTTTGCGTCATCCTGGCTGTTATTAAATCTGTGTCTGTCGCGGTCAGCTTCGTTGCTGGCCGTTTTTTTTTGCATTTTTCACCCTTCGTTTGATCTTCTTCACTCCCTGATTTTTTTAAACCTGTATTTTAGTTCTTACTGTTACAGTTCATTAACATCATTGAAGTGAATGATAATTAGGCGCATAATTATCATGCCAATTGATTGTTACTTGTGCTCTGTCTTGTTTTCGTCTGTCATTCCAGAGCGAACCTGACCTCATTTTTCGGTATTTTATGACTCCGGCACCTGAACCTGAAATCGCACCAGATCCTATAAACTGGAAACGTAATCTGTATGTCGCCTGGATTGGCTGCTTCCTGACCGGTGCCGCATTCAGCCTGATCATGCCGTTCCTGCCCTTGTATATAGAAACCCTCGGTGTCACCGGCCATGAATCCCTGAATATGTGGTCGGGGCTGGTTTTCAGTATTACTTTCCTGTTTTCTGCTATCGCTTCGCCTTTCTGGGGCGGACTCGCCGACCGTAAAGGCCGTAAGCTCATGCTGCTGCGTTCCGCGCTGGGCATGGCGATTGTTATGGTGCTGATGGGCTTCGCACAAAATATCTGGCAATTCCTGATCCTGCGTGCGCTCCTCGGGCTTCTTGGCGGATTCGTCCCTAATGCCAATGCGCTGATCGCCACCCAAATCCCGCGCAATAAAAGCGGCTGGGCGCTGGGCACGTTATCTACCGGTGCGGTCAGTGGCGCACTGATCGGCCCGCTGGTCGGAGGGTTACTCGCCGACAGCTACGGTTTGCGTCCGGTATTCTTCATCACCGCCTGCGTGTTATTCCTGTGTTTTCTGATGACGCTGTATTTCATCCGCGAGCAGTTCGTGCCGGTGAATAAAAAAGACATACTCAACCGTAAGCAAGTTTTTGCTTCGCTGAAAAACCCCAAGCTGGTGTTATGTCTTTTCGTCACTACGTTGATTATTCAGATTGCGACCGGCTCAATTGCGCCGATCCTGACGTTATATGTGCGTGAACTGGCGGGAAATACGCAAAATCTGGCGTTCATCAGTGGGATGATTGCGTCGGTACCTGGCGTGGCCGCGCTGATGAGTGCGCCCCGTTTGGGCAAACTTGGCGACCGGATTGGCCCGGAGCGAATTCTGGTGGCGATGCTGGCACTGTCAGTGTTGCTTCTGATCCCCATGGCTTTTGTCCAGACGCCATTACAACTCGGTATTTTGCGCTTTCTGCTGGGTGCCTGCGATGGCGCCCTGCTTCCCGCCGTGCAGACGCTGCTGATTTATAACTGTACCAATCAGGTTGCCGGACGCGTGTTCAGTTACAACCAGTCTTTCCGCGACGTCGGGAACGTCACGGGTCCTTTACTGGGCGCGGCGGTATCCGCCAGTTACGGCTTCCGTACGGTATTTTTCGTTACGGCGATGGTCGTGCTGTTCAATGCGGGATATTCGTACTGGTGTCTGCAACGCCGCCCTAAACAGGCCATTGCGGACTAGCGCCTGACTGGCGTCGCAAGGCTTGTACTGACGCTAGGCGCGCCAGTCACGCTGAGCCAGAACCACGCGATAACCATCAATATCCTCAAAGGTTTTACCGCATTCATCCCAGTAAGGATTAAACGATGGCGCGGCGATAAAGCCCGCTTTTGACATCAGCTCACACTGACTACGCCATTCCTCGTTATCCGGGATATAGAACACCAGGAGATTGTCCTGCGTCGGCGCCCGCCCAACTGATGTGCCGTGGTGATGCGTGAACTCCAGATGATAATGGTGATGCGGATGCCCTACCAGCACACCATCAAAGCCCTGATGATCGCTAAAACGGCCGATCTCCCCGAAACCCAGCCCCTCGCAATACATCCGCGCCAACGATTCAAGATTATCCGTCGGACGCGCCACCCGCATAACTGCCTGTCGTGAAACCATTTGTACCTTCTCTCTTTTTGTCCGATGAAAATCACCAGCAAGAAATTGAGAATAGCAGAAAAAAATCCGACTGATTTGGTCTGAAAACTTGCATCCTGCCAGTTATCGACAACAATCATTTAATCAGGTTTTTCACTGTCAGATGGTCGTTACTTGTTCATTAATAACGCTATTTGCTGCCCCCCTATTTTCCTTTCAATCCAGGAGACAACAATGAGCATGTACGCAACGCTTGAAGAAGCTATTGATGCCGCCCGCGAAGAATTTCTCGAAGCTGCGCAAGACAGGATCCATGGTGATGAGGAGCCCGTTCCGGATCAGTTCAACCTGCAAAAATACATCATGCAGGATGGCGATATCATGTGGCAGGCAGAATTTTTCACCGGTGAAGGCGAAGCTGTCGACGCACTGACTTTCCGCAGCGGCGCGGCAGCGCAGGCTATCTTTGACGAGGACTATGATCAGATAGAACTCGAAGAAGAGTGGGATGACGAAGCCACGTTATATGAATGGGATGAAGGCGAATTCCAGCACGAGCCGCAGCTTGATACCGAAGAAGGTGAAGCCGCAGCGGAAGAATGGGATGATGAAGACGAATATCCCGGCCGCGATATTGATTAAGGGCGCGGATTAAGACTCATTCATAAGGCCCGTGGCGGGCATCAATCGGCAACATAAAAGTGTCGACAATCATTGATAAAGGGACGTCAATGACGGTGACGTAACGCCACGGGCTGTCACGCAAATCCCACTGCACGCCGGGATAATACTGATTGCCATGTCCCTGCCCCGGAACGGTACGGCTGATAATACTGCCGCATCCGGCAAGCAGAGTGGTCAGTAAAGCCAGCACACATCCCCGTAAAACAACCCGTTTAATCACTCACACAACCTGTCGAATCAAATTAAAAGAAGCACGCTTTTTAGCGCAAAATTGCGCTCTGAGCTTAGCACGCGCGTGACACTTTCAATGTTAAGGGGAGGTAAAATTTACACCGTAATCCGCTAAAGATTACCTGTCTTCACGCATAAAGAAAACGGGCAGTATGTTTGCACATACTGCCCGTTTTTAGCCCTGCACTGTCAGTCAGGCGGGTTTTACTTCCAGCGTCTGCGTAACAGGGAACGCCTGTACGTTACGAGGCAGCTGGTTGTAGTATGCACCCCATGCCTGCTGATCCGGTTGTGTCCACACCGCAGAGTGTAAACGTGCCATCAGCACCGGATCACTCAGCAGAATCAGACGATCCGCTTTACCCAGATCCTTCGGACCAGTTTTCAGCGCATGTTCCAGATGAGCACGACGACCGTTTTCAACGGCATCACGCAGCAGGTGGCGGGACGTTGCCATCGCCGTTGCCAGTGCGTTGAAGCCCGGATCAAATACCGCGTGCATGAAGCCATTTTGCAGCTTACGTTCACGGTTCAGCGTCAGATATTCTTCAGTCGCTACCAGTTCACGCGGAGGATTGTACTCTTCCGGGATCAGGAACAGTTTGGCTCGTTTACTCTTAATCCCGAGCGTTGCACGGCTCGACAACACCGAAACAATCGGCGACAAGATCAGAGAGAAGACGATTGGCGCCAGCCACCACAGGAAACGCAAGTCCAGCCATGCCATACCGGCAGCCCAGACAGCACCCAGCAACAGCTGAGATCCGTGACGCTTGAAGGCTTCGCCCCATGGCGTGTCATCATCATCACGCTGCGGTGAGTTCCAGACCACTTCCCAGCCCAGGAACGCGCTGACCACGAAAACGGTGTGGAACAGCATACGTACCGGCGCAAGCAGCACCGAGAACAACATCTCGAGGAACATCGAAACCAGCAGACGGAATGCGCCGCCAAACTCTTTCGCGCCCTTTGCCCAGATCAGCACAATACTCAGCAGCTTCGGCAGGAACAGCAAGACCATGGTGGTCGAGAACAGGGCTATCGCCAGTTCAGGACGCCACTGCGGCCACACCGGGAACAACTGACGGGGTTGCAGGAAGTATTGCGGTTCCATCAGCGTATGAACGACCTGCAATGCGGTAGACAACGCGAGGAACGTAAACCACAACGGAGCAGAAAGATAAGACATCACGCCCGTCAGGAACACCGCACGGTGAACCGGGTGCATCCCTTTAACCAGGAACAGACGGAAGTTCATCAGGTTACCGTGACACCAGCGGCGGTCGCGTTTCAGCTCATCCAGCAGGTTTGGCGGTAACTCTTCGTAACTGCCCGGCAGATCATAGGCAATCCACACGCCCCAGCCTGCACGGCGCATCAGCGCGGCTTCCACAAAGTCATGAGACATGATGGAACCGGCAAATGAACCTTCACCTGGCAATGGCGCCAGCGCACAGTGTTCGATGAACGGCTTCACGCGGATAATCGCGTTGTGGCCCCAGTAGTGAGATTCGCCCAGCTGCCAGAAGTGCAGACCGGCGGTGAACAGCGGGCCGTATACGCGGGTCGCAAACTGCTGGCAACGCGCATACAGCGTATCCATACCTGATGCTTTTGGCGCAGACTGAATAATACCGGCGTTCGGGTTAGCATCCATCAGACGAGCCAGGCCGGTCAGACATTCACCGCTCATGACGCTGTCGGCATCGAGAATAACCATGTAGGCATATTCCCCGCCCCAGCGACGGCACCAGTCATCAATGTTTCCGCTTTTACGTTTCACACGACGGCGGCGACGGCGATAGAAAATACGCCCGTGACCTTCGACGTCACGGCACACTTCCATCCAGGCTTTTTGTTCCGCTACGCAGATATCAGGATCGTAACTATCGCTGAGCACGTAAATATCGAACTGATCCAGGTCACCCGTGGCTTTGACTGATTCATACGTTGCACGAAGACCCGCGAAAACGCGCTCCACGTCTTCGTTACAAATTGGCATGATCAGCGCAGTACGGTTGTTCGGATTCAGCGGCTCATTGCCTTTAGTCGATGCTGTAATGCTGTATTTGTCACGACCGATGAGCAATTGCAAAAAGCCCATCAGTGCGGTCCAGAAACCGGCCGAAACCCAGCAGAACAGAATCGCAAACAGCACCAGAATTCCGGTCTGTAAGACATAAGGCAGCAATTGCAGAACCGACTGTTGCCAGTCCTGATTCAGCATATCGCTTGGGTCGATGAGCGCCCAGCCCTGATAAGGCAGGATAGTTTTCATGTACCAGGTAGCGATCGCCGTTTGAACCAGCATCAGGATAAGCAGGATATAACGACGAACAGAACCGGCATGACGCCAGCGCTTTTCCGACTCAGGCATTTCTGAGGCACGATGGCGGGAAGCCGCACTACGCCCCATCAGGTTATCCCAGAAGCGACCGACCGGGTTGGTGCGCCAGACATCAGGGAACATGCTGGAGCGTTTAACCGGTGGCATCGCGCTGGCGATGGTACGGCCTTCATTATCGACTTCGTCCAGAGAACCCTTCTCCCGGGCGTCTGGCCAGCTTGCGCTGACGCGTGCTTTGACTGACACCAAAGGGGCATCAGGATCCGCAGCATCAACGATGGCCGACACATCACCGCCTAAGCGGTGATGGACGGTTGCAAAAGCCTGCTCTTCAGCAACGGGAAGCTGCTGAGTGAGCGCCGCTTTCTGTTCATCAGTAAGCGGCAAAGCTTCTACATAATCTTGAGTAGAGTGCGTTGACTTATTCATTTGCAGGCAGCTGATAGCTCCAGGTTTCACTCAGAGTTTTGTCGCCATTGGCCAGAGAAGCGCGCATTTCGATCGCTTTCTTCGGATCCTTCACTTTAAGGCGCAGCGTCAGACGCCAGCCTTTAGTGACAGGATTATAGCGGACGGAGTTTTCAACCAGATCACCGTTGTCACCAACGCTGACCTGAGACGCCACCGGCGTATCGCTCTTCAGTGCTTTCAGATTTGGACCGACGAAATCAATCAGGAAAGCAACACTGCCATCTGGCTCACGGATCAGGTTCGACTGTTTCACATCACCGGTAGAACGCATTGTCCGTTCAACCCACGCCAGATCAGGAGAATGTAATTTCTCCTCTTCACGGGTGAAGTGTAGACGATAGTTCAGACTCAGCGGTTTGCCTGCATCAGGCAATTGCTCCGGCGTCCAGAAAGCAACGATGTTGTCATTGGTTTCATCAGCCGTCGGAATTTCGACCAGCTCAACTTTACCTTTGCCCCAGTCGCCTTTGGTCTCAATCCAACCGCTCGGACGCAAGTCGTAACGATCGTCCAAATCTTCGAAGTTGGAGAAGCTGCGACCACGTTGCAGCAGACCGAAGCCTTTCGGGTTTTCCATTGAGAACTGGCTAACCGCAAGGTGTTTCGGATTGTTCAGCGGACGCCAGATCCATTCACCGTTACCGGCGTGAATCGACAGACCGTTGGAATCATGCAGCGCCGGACGGTAGTTCAGTACCGGTGAAGGCTGATTGGCGCCAAACAGGAACATACTGGTTAATGGTGCCACACCCAGCTTGCCCACTTTGTCGCGCAGATAAACCTGAGACTGCACATCCACCGTCGCTTCTTTACCCGGATAAACGTCCAGACGGTAAGCACCGGTTGCACGTGGAGAATCCAGCAACGCATAAATGACTAAATGTTTTTCATCCGGATTTGGACGCTCGATCCAGAATTCACGGAAACGCGGGAATTCTTCGCCGGAAGCCAGTGCCGTGTCGATTGCCAGACCACGGGCGGACAAGCCATAAACCTGACCTTTACCGATCACGCGGAAGTAGCTGGCACCCAGCACACTCATAATTTCATCATCTTTGTCGGCTTTATTGATCGGGTAAAGCACTTTAAAGCCGGCAAAGCCGAGGTTTTTCACTGAGTCAGCGTCATGTTTGACGTTGCCAAAGTTGAAGTAGTCCGGGCTGTATTTGATTTCTTTAACTGAGTTCGCCGTCACTTCGTTGATTTTAACCGGCGTATCGAAGTACATACCCTGATGATAAAACTCAAGCTTGAAAGGCGTATTCAGGTTTTTCCAGTACGCTTTATCATGATTGAATTGAATTTGTTGGTAATCTGCGAATTTGAGATCGCGGAACTGAGACGGAAGATTGCTTTTCGGCGCTTCGTAACCTTTATCGGCTAATGCCTTCGCTTGTTTGGCAACATCATCTATAGAAAAAGCCCAGGCAGATGAGGTGAACATGGTCATCAACACTGCGGCACTTAGCAAACGGACTTTGATCATACGTGACCCTATGGAAAAATTTTTATCCGACACCTTGTCTCCTTTACGCGCGCTTAACTCGTTAACTGTAACTATTTTAAGGGAAGTGTCAGGTTTCCGACAACTTGAGCAGTCGATGGTTCAGCCATTGATGAACCGTTTAAGCGCGACAGGGTACAAGGATATCAATTCGTTGAAACTCCGGCTATGGAAACTTGTCCTATAACAAAGCATGTTTTAAGGTTAGAAACTAAACTAATGTCAACGAAGGTCATTTTTGCTTACGGGTAAAATTAGGCCTAAAGACAAATCACGCTCTAAAATTAGGATGAGCTCTCTACCACGGATACGTAATGAAAGAACAAAAACCTCAACGTGAGTTCTTCTTAGACTCAATCCGCGCATATTTGATGCTGCTGGGTATTCCTTTCCATATATCATTGATTTACTCCAGCCATATCTGGGCGGTAAACAGTGCAATACCTTCTCACGGCCTGACAATATTCAATGATGTCATTCACGCCTTCCGGATGCAGGTATTCTTTGTTATCTCAGGGTATTTTTCTTATATGCTCTATGAGCGCTACAATCCCCAGCAATGGCTAAAGGTACGTCTGGAGCGTGTCGCCATCCCGCTGGCGGCGGCCTTCCCGCTCATCACTATTCCGCAGTTGTATTTCCTGATGAAATTTACCGATAAATTCTCCGGCTGGGACAGCATGGGTTTTTATCAGAAAATTAATACCACCGTCTGGGAACTGGTCTCTCATTTATGGTTCCTGTTAACGTTAGTTATTCTTACCAGTATTTGTTTTTACCTGTTCAAATTCATTAAAGAAATTAAGAGTAGTCGTATTCAAATTATTAAAAGCCGTACAAACAGCTTAGGAAAACTCTCAATTATATTTTTGTTCATCGGATTAATTTACGCGGCATTTAACAGAAGCCTGTATCTTTTTGCACCCGAGCTACTGTCGAACGGTGCTTTTAATTTCATCGTTATGCAGACGTTGTTTTATCTGCCATTTTTCATCATCGGTGCGTTTGCTTATAAATTCTCCTGGCTTAAAGAGTTGTTCCTGAAACCTTCGGCAACAGCGGGCGTGGTCAGCATCTTCCTGTTCGTGGCTTACATGTTCAATCAGCATGTGAATACCCCGCAGCTTTATTCGATGGAAATTGATGCCATCATCACTACCCTGCTGGGCATCCTGATGGTTAACGTGGTGTTCTCGTTCAGCCATTATCTGCTGAATTTCCAGGCGCCATGGATAACCTATCTGGTGAATTCATCGCTGTTCATCTATCTGATCCACCATCCGTTAACGCTGATTTACGGTGCATTTATTACGCCGAAAATTCACAGCGACTGGCTGGGCTTCTTCCTGGGACTGGTGTTTGTGTTCGGTATCGCGTTCTTCCTTTATGAGGTTCACAAACGCATCCCGATCCTGCGTTTCCTGTTCTCAGGTAAACCGCAGCATCCGGCAAAGAAAAACGCATCTGAGCCAACGCCTCCCCAAAATCAGGCATCCTGATCCCTTTTGCGGAGCGGACATAAAGAAAAGGCGGCCCTGCTGATGCAGAGCCGCCTTTTTAATTGCTGAGCCGGCGCTTTATCAGCGCGCTGTCTGAATCGACGGGATCACCGACATCCCCACTTTCAGACGACGGGCATCAGGCTGATGCGCATCCAGCACAATTTTCACGGCCAGCCGCTGCACAACTTTAGTGTAATTCCCTGTCGCGTTATCAGGTGAAATCGGTGAAAACGTCACGCCGGTTGCCGGCGAGATACTGTCCACTTTACCTTTCAGCACCACGCCCGGCAGCGCATCGACTTTAATTTCTACCGGCTGCCCGGTATGCACATCACCCAGTTGAGTTTCCAGGTAGTTCGCCACAATATACGCGTCCCTGAGTGGCACAATCGCCAGAACGCGTGTGCCTGCGCTGACATATCCGCCAATACGCAAAGAGCGCTGGCCGACGATGCCATCCACTGGCGCAGTAATTTCAGTATAAGAAAGGTTCAGTTGAGCCTGCGCCAGCGCTGTCGCCGCTGAATCGATTCCGGCTTTTGCCTGCGCCTGCTGTGCTTTCAGGACATCCACCTGCTTTTCAGCACCCAGTGCCGCGGCTATATCACTTTGCTGCGACGCCAGTTTCGCACGTAAATTGGCATCGGATTCGTCACGTGCATCGGCAGTGCCAGAGCCATTTTGCAGCAGTCTTTTGTAGCGATCCGCACTCTGGCGCGCATAGGCAATGCTTGCAGCATCCGAATTCACCAGTGCCTGCGCCTGCAAAATAGTTTGTTGCTGCTTAGCCAGTTGTGCAGTCAGGCTGAGCATCTGCGCATTGGCTGTTTCCAGATTAGCTTCCGCAGTCTGCACGGCATTGCGGTAATCCCGGTCGTCTATTTTTGCCAGCACATCCCCCGCCTTCACGCTCTGGTTGTCCTGCACATAGACCTCGGCGATAGTGCCAGAAATCCGCGGAGCGACCAGCGTGGAATCAGCAGAAACAAAGGCATCATCGGTAACAGGCCTTGAGTTGCCGCTGAGGATCCAGAAAGCGACGACCGCCAGAATAATCACCACCACAGCGGCAATCAGCCAGCTCAGGCGAACGGATGAGGTTTTAGTCATGATTCTTTTCTCTCGTTTTTTTTATAGTGAATTCAAATAGTCAGGTGATGCTGCATTCAGGGGCGTCTAACCAGCGACTGAGGCGGATAAGTTCGTTTCGGCAAAACGGCGGCCAGCAAAACCAGAAACAGTGCCAGCACGATGATGACCATATAGGTGTCGGATATCCCCAGCACCAGCGCCTGTCGCTTCACGCCTTTGGAAAACTGAGCAAGGACCTCTGTCGAAATCGCTGCACCTGTGCTGTTCAGCGGCGCTAAAAAAGTGCTGTCACCGGCATAAGGCTGGGACAGCAGATAACTCACACTGCCGGCATGATTAAGTAAAATGTTGGAATGGAATTGTTCACGATGGCTGACAAAAACGGCCACAAGGGAGCCGCCCATGACACTGCCCAGCCCGCGGGTAGTGTTGAACATCGCTGACGCAAAAGGCCCTTCCTGAGGCTGAACCACGCTGGTGGCGCTCATCAGAATTGGCAGCACCGCCATCGGTTGTCCGAAAGCCTGCATTATCTGGATCAAATAAAAGTTTTCGCGCGACCAGACACCGGTGATCTGCATTCCCAGAAAACAGGACAAACCCACCAGCCCTAACCCGCAAGCCAGCACCCAGCGACTGTCTATCCAGCGCATGGTCAGCACGAAGGCCACCAGCGGTGCGAGCAATAATTGCGGCAAACCTATTGTCAGCGCCAGCGGACCGACCTGCACCGCGCGGAATCCGCCAGCTTGCTCCATATAGCTGGCAGGCAATGCCGAGCCGGATAAGAAGAGAAACATCAGCGCGAAGAGCGTGATCAGGCCATGTGCCAGATTATGCCGACGCAACATCTGTAATTTGAAAAGAGGCAACGGATGGTGCCATTCGTTTACCAGGAAAAGTATCAGCAAACCAAGTGCGCCAAAAAACATCAGCGTGATAAGAGGAGAGTTGAACCAGTCCAGCCTCTCACCCTGCTGCAGCGCCAGCACTAACAAAGTAATTCCGGCGGGCCCGGTCAGCATTCCCACGGTATCCATCTGTTTAAACCGTTCAAGCCGCAACGGATCCTGCGGCAGACCGTAAGCAACCATGGCGAAGGCCAGAAGACACGGCGGGATCACCTGCCAGAATACCCATTCCCAGCCAACGTAATCCGTCCAGATTGCCGCCAGTGAAGTGGCCATATTGGGTCCGAATGTCGCCGTCAGCGCATAGGCACTCAGCCCGAATAACTTGAGGTGCGGTGGCATAAAACGCAGTGCCGCAGTCATCAGCAACGGCGGCAACGCACCGCCAAAAATCCCCTGCACAGCACGCAGTGCGATAAATACGGGCAAATTGGGGGAATAAGGCAGAACCGCAGCCAGAACCAGAAAGCCCGTCGTGACAAACAGAGTGAAACGACGCAGCGAAAACGTCATAGCAAACCACGGTGCCAGCATCATGGCTGATACTTCCGCAGCCTGATAAGCACCAATCAGCCAGGAACCCTGATCCGAACTGATACTCAATGCGCCACGCACATCCGCGAGCGCGATATCAGTGACACGGTCGTTAAGACCTGAACACAGCGAGGCGATTAATACGCCGATTAGCCCGATCACCAGCCTCAGGGTGAAAGGCTGCGGAACAGGCATCGTGGCGGCAGGTGCCGCCGTGACTGACTGATTCATAGATTCATCAACTCGTTAACTTCACCGCTTTATGGGTGCGGTGAGAGGAAAAGGCAGGTTTTGTACCGTATGAGGTTCAAACATCGGGTGGATCACATATATTTCGATGCAATGCACCACATTGCGATACAAGAGGAAATACTATAATACGGTGCAGTGTATTGCAATGTGATTAAAAATTGTTTTTCATCCGATGAGCTATTACATTGACCACTCAGGATCCAGATTGGGATCACCGGTGGGTGAAAAGGAGAAATGATGGCTCAGGACATTCCGGCAGACGAAGAACGCAGCAGTGGGATCCAAGTTATCTCGCGCGCAGCGACCATTCTCAATGCACTGGGAAAACACCCGCAGGGCATGAGTCTTGGCGCAATTGCCAATGAGGTAGACCTGCCCCGTTCGACCGTGCAACGCATCGTCGCAGCGCTGGCCGAAGAAGGTTTAGTGCGCTCAGAAGGCAGCGGCGGCGTGCGTTTAGGCCCGACGCTGCTGAAACTGGTTTCCACCGTGCATACTGATGTGATTGCCATCGCCTCCCCTTTCCTGCGTCAGCTTTGCGATATCACGCAGGAAACTGTTTCACTTGGGCGTGCGAGTGGGCGCCAGATTGCCAATATTCACAGCATCGTGGCTGAGCGGGAATTACGCGTCGTTCCCCGGGTCGGTTTGAATCTGCCGATATACAGCACGTCCGGCGGCCGCGCCCTGCTGTCGCTGAAAACGGATGAAGAAATCCGCATTCTGGTGGGCGAGGTTCTGGAACCGGCAACCGAAAATACTGTACGCACATTTGATTCCCTGCTGGAAAGAGTTGCCGCTGTGCGTGAAAGCGGAATCGCGATGGAAGAAGGCGAAACGGTCAGCGGCGTCACCACCCTTGCCGTGGCAATAGATACCATTCTGGGGCGGTATTCCGTCTCCGTACTTTTCCCGACGGCCCGACGCGCAGCCAAAGAGTCACAAATCCGCGAAGCCTTGCTGGAATGCAAAACCGCCCTGATTGGTGAAATCGGCAAGCTGGGAGAGAACAAATAACAGCGCTAAAAATGTATAAAGGAGTTCCAGTGTTTGATGTCATTTTGTTAGCTGTGGACGGATCAAAGCAGTCGCCTTTTGTCACAAATCTTGCCTGTCAGCTGGCTAAAGGCCAGCCTTCTACCGTTTATGTTACCTGTTGTATTGATGAGTCTTATGCTCTGGAAGACAACGGAGATGAACCAGGTGAGATTGTTGATTATCCGCCGGCAGAAGCAGAGCAAAACACCGCCCGGGCTGTCGTTGGTCAGGCCATGGCAACGCTAAAGCAGGCGGGTATCCATGCCAAAGGTAATCTGATTGTCGGGCCTGCGGGTGAAGCGCTGGTGGCAGAGGCCGCAAGGATCAATGCTTTCGTGATTGTTATCGGCCACCGCCAGCTTTCCGCTTTTGGTCGCATGATGAAAGGCTCGGTCAGCGCCGACGTGATCGAAGGTTCGCCCTGCCCGGTGCTGGTTGAAGTCCGGGGCAATTAAGCCTGTAGTTATAAACCTATAGTTAGAAACCTGTAGTTAGAAACTTGTAATGATTAACTCATCGTTATAAAAGCAAAAAGCGCCAGACGGCGCTTTTCATTATTCACAAAGAAAATAAGTGCTTAGCAAAAGTATTACTTGGTATTTATCAGCCCCATCGATTTTGCCCATTCACTGATATGATCCCGGTAAAAGAAAGTGATATCCAGTTCCAGCGAGCTTTCTTTCGACGGCGTTACTGAGCCTAAACATGGATATTCCTGTGGCCGGTATTCAAAGAGAAAATCATCCATTTCCTCATCGGTCAGCAGTTTATCCCCCTCCATATCATCTTGATAAAAATAGGCATTCAGCATCCAGACCCGGTACTCATAATCATTTTTAATAAATTGCATAGGGATAATCTCGGTAAAAGACCTATTGCGTACCTGAAAAAAATTCTCCCTAAAGTGCAGTTATCAAGTGCAGCTATGACATCAGGCACGCGTCGCGTTCGAGCCATCCATTGCTGATTTCATATAACAAGAAATTAACATATCAGTGGCCTTTGGCAAGCAGCAATTACTCTGAAAAATTCATTTCATGAACATTTAGTTATTAAATAGCAGGATTTTTAAATTAAATATAATTTAAACAAATAGATTAAATTTTATTATTAATGACGTGATTAATTCAGAAGAAACATTTCAATAAAGAGAGGATAATTGCGAGAAGAAGTGAGAGGAACAGAACTGACATTGGGGATGCCTTCGCATCGCCACTGCCAACCCTGTTCCCTAAATTTGTTTTACTGCGTTAACCTGACTGTCTGATACCCGTTACCAGCGTCCCGGAGGCGGACCTTCGCGCCAGTGCCCCGGAGGACCATCGCGCCAGTAGCCTGGTGGCGGGCCTTCATGCCAGTGCTCGTGATGCCAGTAATGCGGCGGCGGCGGCGGCGGCGGAGCTGGCTCGTAATACACCCAGTGACCACGCCCTTCATCACGATAATGATGATCCCACCAGCCTGGCGGACGCCAGTCACCTCCATCCCAGTAGTACCCGCGGTTGTCACGATCGCCGATGTGCAGTGACAGGCCAGGCATATTAACTCCGAGCTCGACGTCTGCCTGTGCGATAGCTGGCAAAGTTAGCAAAACGGCGAGAACTAAAATCAATTTTTTCATTGAGAACCTCACGACCTGCTTATCAGGTGGTGACAAAGTACCGCCAGCTATCTTCCTGTTCTATAGGAATTTATCCCAAAAAAAATGCCTTAACGCTACCCTTACATTTGCGTCAAAACGCCACTGCGGATAACCGGTTGCAACGCTATGTCAGCAAAGGATATTCAGCAAAAAATCGGCAAAGAGAAAGAAATGACAGATACAAAAAAACCGCCGAAGCGGTTTTCTGTTTGCTGCATAGTTGTACAAAATCAGATTTTGCAACCTTCGCAGTCACTTTCGTCCTGAACGGCTTCAGGCACTTCCGCTGCTTTTTCAGCCGCTTTGACTTCAGCGGTTTCCAGTGCAGCATCAATGTCAAAATCAAAAATATCGTCGCTCATTCTCATCACCTTAATTGTTCGAAATCGGCCTAAGTATAACGACCCGCCTCGGTTGATGCCGGTTTTTTTGTGCCCTGAAGGCGTACTAAAGGCTACAGACACGCCACAAAAACCCGCAGGATTTGCATAAACACCTTTCGGAAACCATAGTTATAGTGAATACAACGGTGTCACGGAGACACTTTTTGCTGAAAAATACGAGGAGAACCGGATGACGACGTCAAACATCAAAGCCTGGGCAAATACCCGTGAAACGTCTCACGAAATCGCTGAGGCTATTTTCGAACTGGCTAAAAACGACGAGAAGCTGGCGCAGAAAATTTGGGAAGAAGGAAACGATGAGGTTCTGCCTATCGCCTTCGCTAAAACCAAGGACGACTATCTGTTCTGGGGCGAAGAGAAAATCGACCGGAAAAACGTCTGATTACGTCAGGCCTATACTGGTAAGAGTATACCGGTAACAGGAAGCCCTGAGTCCCGCTCAGGGTTTTCGCATGAGTATCCCACAGCCTTCAGCTGTCGAAACCAAATCCCATTTTATGCGCCCACTCAAAGATTTGCTCTTTGTAAAAGAAGCGCGGCTCACAGACGCCCGGCTCTCCCGGCGTCTGGATCATGACAGCTACACACGGATAAGCCACCGGGCGCGCATCAAAGATAAAGTCATCCACTTCCTGATCGGCAAACTCAGAGGTCTCGCCTACCGCACTCGCCTGGAATATTTCATCCATAATCCATTTACGGTATTCAAATTCATTGTTGATAAATTTCATCATGCACCTCTGTTCGGCTTTAACTCTACATGCGGACAGTGCCAGGTAAAATCAACCGTGTAAGGCATCACCGCCACAGCAGGGGCATACTTCGGCGCGGGAAACTGACATTTCAGCGCTGCCGTCGCTGTCCCATTCAACGCGTAAAGGTTTGCCATTATCGCATTCAGCTTTAATGAAGCGATCAAAATGCGTCGCCTGCCCGGTCATCGTTTCAGTCAGCAGCAATTCGTCCCCGGCATAAATGCGTGCGGTCGCCTGAGCATCTTGTTTCTCGCCCGAAATGATTTTGTGCAGATGATGAATAGTCAGTTTGATACGTTCCACAGTCGCTCCTGTCACGGCTCAACATCTTTTTCGCTTGTCGGATTCATTCACGAAAATGATGCCCAGCCGCTATTTTATCAGAGCATGCAGGGTAACGTCATGGCCTGTGGCCATGTTTACACGCGGAATTAATGAGCTAACTGTGCTGTTCCGGTGGGATCCGGCAGCTGTTGTTGTTCGAGACGAGCCAGATCGTACACATCGTAAAAATCGACAAAACCTTTATGGCTGACGATCGACTGAATGCGATTTTTGATCCGTGCGCTTACGCTGTCGGAACTGAGGATTTGTTGCACGGCATCCGAAGATAATTCTCGGCTGAAATACCATTCACCGTTGTAGCAGACGCGTAAGTCCAGCACGCCGATATCTTCATAGCGATAAACCGGTTTGATTTCCAGCAGTAACATTGCCGACATGAAGACAAGAAACGCGGTGAACCCGATGAACCAACCGATGCCCATGTAAGGCGAAACGTACATCACGATGCCCACCGCGATATACCCCACCAGCATGGCCAGACATAACCAGGGGTGATTCACAAAAAATTCTGCGTTAATGCGTGGTTTCCCGTCGCGCCCTTCCTGATGGTTGATACGATCAATTTCACTGTTTAATACACTTTTGATTACGTCCATCTCATTTCCTCATTGCGTCACGACTATAATGCAATCTGATAGGTGAATTTTATCATGACAACTGTTATAGCGCGTAGAGCAGTTGCCGGGAGTTAAACGGCAAACTGTTATAGTTTGGCATTTGCGTCATCCCAAAAGGAACCCACTCTCTGCATGTCAGATAAAAGGAGATCATCGTGGCATTACTAATCGTAGAAAGACCGGCGAAAAAGCTGGTGAGCTACCGGGTTGTTGGCCCTTATAAGGAGTCAATCCATCACGGCTTTCAGCACCTGACAAAATGGGTTGCACGGCACCATCAGCCGCAAAAAGAATGGCTGACGTGGTTTCACGATAACCCGGATACAACGCCTGCGGAAGCTTTGCGTGCTGATCCTTCGGTGTGCGTTGCGGATAACTTTATTCTTGATGATGCCGAAGGGTTGACGTTGCAAACGCTGCCCGGTGGCACTTATGCGGCATACCACACCACGATAACAGATGAGAATTTCGAGAAAGCCTGGCGTGAGTTTTACAGCCAGCTGCTCGCCAGCAGTCATTACCGTCCGGATGGTAAAGCCTGTTTTGAGCACTATCTCAGTGATGGCTCAAAAAATGGCATCTGGGAAGTGGTGCTGTATCAGTCGGTGGAGAAAATCCCGCCGATACGTTAGATGCTTAAACCAGCAACGGGATGTCAGACTGGTCGCAAAAATCGATATAAGCCTGTGGTGGCTCAGCGTCGCTGACCACCACATTAAAACGGGCAAGAGGTGCGATTGCAGCCGGTCGCACCTGATCGAACTTGCTGCTGTCAGCCACCAGAATGCTTTGCGCAGAACGTTCAATAGCCTGATGTTTCATCAGCAGCTCATCAAAGTTGAAGCACGTCACGCCATGCTCAATGCTCACACCGGCTGCGGAAATGAACGCTTTCGAGGGCCGGATAAAATCCAGTTCACTGCTGCGTCCTATCGGCGTGAAGATACTGTTGCTGGATTTGAACGCTCCGCCGCACAAAATAACCTCGCAGTGCGGTTTTTCCTGCAACGCCAGAAACGTATTCAGGGAATAGCAAATAGCGGTAAATACACAGTCTTCGGCAATTTTTTCAATCACATAAGGCATAGTCGTGCCGCAATCGAAAAATACAGTATCGTTATTCTGGATGAGGCTGGCAGCACGCGAAGCAAGTCGTCGCTTTTCTTCTATCTGCCGCATTTTCTGTTCACTGACAAAATAATGCGTGGCCGGGCTATTTTTGGGATCCATAACGATGTAACCGCCCAGCAAAATGACCGGAGCGGGGGCGGAATTCAGGTCACGGCGGATCGTCATTTCGGAAACATCGAGCAGCAACGACGCTTCTTTCAGATGAATTTTGTCGGTTTTTTTTAAAGCCAGTAACAGACGCTGGATCCTGTCTTCACGCTTACTTTCCATGATGTTATCTCACGCCCTTACCGTTTCGCAGCCGCTCACTATACCGTTGCCCGGCACTCACCGCAAACCCCTGCAACGCCTCAATTTATTGCAACTGACGCAGCGTCAGATAGCCGTCAAAAACCGCACCGGTATCAATGTAAAACTGATTAGCAAACTGCATCGCGGATTCCACCGGCGTATGGCCGAAAAAGAACTCTTCAGCACCAGAAATGGGTTTGTAACGCCCTGCCAGAGCGAAGTTAACGCGATCCCGGTTCCAGATAATCTCATACCCATCCAGAGGCTTGCCGAAAACATAATCATCGGAAATATAATCCGCGTGAGCGACCACAATAAGCTTGCCTTCACGGGTGGTCAGTTCAAGAACGTGTGGCAACTTATCAGCCTGAAGAATAAGTGATTTTGCTTCCTCCTGTTTGTCGCCTTCCAGTGCATAAAACCAGTCGCCACCGTTGCGCAGCCAGCGGGGGATATTTTCTTCATTCACTGCATCAATAGCCATTTGTTCATGATTGCCCCGGACACAGGAAAACCAGGACTCATTCAACAGTCTCAGGCATCCCACACTGTCAGGCCCGCGGTCGGCGAGATCTCCGACTGACAGCAATAAATCCCGATGCGGGTCGAAAGCTACTCTCGCCAGCTGCTCTTCAAGCAGGCTCAGGCAGCCGTGTAAATCCCCGACGATATAAATATGTCTGTAAACCGAACCATCGATACGCTGGTATAAAGCGGAAGTCATATGAAGCCAGGATCCATAGGAGAAGTGAATCTTTTAAGTGTAACGCAGGAAGGTGAAGTGAGAAGCACGGAAGTGAAATGAACAGTATGAAGAAAACCGGCGGTCACTTTTCCCAAGGCATCAGCGGTTTGTGGGCTCTCTACACTGAGTTGGCGCTGAAATCCACTGATAATTAAATTATCGTTAAGTAACTGGCGCCTTTTTGTGCTAGACTACTGCCCGCTCTAAGTAAAACCGGAGGTTTTATGAGTTCCACAGTTGTAAGCGCTCAAGACGAGTGTCCGTTGTGCCAAAGCACGAATAAGACGTCGGTCAATATGTCCGCAAAAATTGTTACTGTGACCTGCACATCTTGTGGCCGGTACAGTATCTTCCGTAAAACCATGGAAGAGATCTCAATTGACCGTAAGAAACGCGTTGCCCTGCAGGCGTTTTTCACCAGCCAGCCTAACTACCACCTGCCTTTATCTATCAGGGCACTGAGCAATACTGAATCACCGGGTGAATTCTGACCCTAAAAACGCCCCTCGGGGCTGTTTTACTATCTGATTTTCTTCATTCTTTTTACCCATAACCAACATTCTGTTCAGAAATAAAACTCTGACTGCGGCTCTTTGCGCGAAGGATGTTATTGAAGAAACACTTAAGGCCCCCTGTTGCAGGTGGCCTTTTTTATTGCGCCTTTTTTTGTGGCAACAGATTTGTGGCAACAGAATGTGTTGTATCAGAGGGATGCAGCGGGAAGTGCCTGAATTGCAGACATAAAAAAACCACCCGAAGGTGGCTATAACGACATTACTACTATATTGCTTTTGATTATTCTTTGCATTTTCCCATGGTACCCGGGACGAGACTTGAACTCGTACAGCCTAAGGCCGAGGGATTTTAAATCCCTTGTGTCTACCGATTCCACCACCCGGGCTCCGGGAAAATTGGAGGCGCGTTCCGGAGTCGAACCGGACTAGGCGGATTTGCAATCCGCTACATAACCGCTTTGTTAACGCGCCTTAAATCTTATTACTTGTCTTGCACTTAAACCAATTCACGAACCAGTTTAATAAAATTTGGAGCGGGAAACGAGACTCGAACTCGCGACCCCGACCTTGGCAAGGTCGTGCTCTACCAACTGAGCTATTCCCGCTTTAATCAGAACGTACTGATTTTTTTAACTAATCTTCTGGCATAAGACCGGCTGCCTTCCGATGCGTTGCATTCTACTGACCTGACGGATTGAGTCAATAAAATTATCGCTTCTGGCGATCGTTTGACGTTTTTTACGTCAGTTTGATCAGGGTTCCAGCAAATCGTGGCGCGCAGCGTTGAGATATTGGAACATTGACCAGAAAGTCAGCACCGCAGCAATGTACAACGCCACGACACCCACGCCCACAACAATCGCATCCGGACGCCATAATAACGCGACCAGCGACAGCATTTGCGCTGTGGTTTTCACTTTACCAATCCACGATACCGCCACACTGCTGCGTTTACCAATTTCAGCCATCCATTCACGCAATGCTGAAATGATAATTTCACGGGCAATCATGGTCGCAGCAGGTAACGTAATCCACCAGGAGTGGAAATACTCCGCCACCAGCACCAGCGCAATCGCCACCATCACTTTGTCGGCAACGGGATCAAGAAACGCACCGAAGCGGGTCGTCTGCTTCAGACGACGTGCCAGATAACCATCAAACCAGTCAGTCGCGGCGGCAAAAACGAAGATCAACGCACAAGCCAGCGGTGCCCATGGATAAGGCAGGTAAAAGGCCAGCACGAAGAACGGTATCAGTACAACGCGAAACAGGGTAAGGCACGTAGGTATATTAAATTGCATAGCGAAGGTAACTGTTTGTCCGGTGTGGATATTATGAGTATGTTGCTACAACGCCCTTAGTGTTTCAACGCATTATGAATCTTTTCTGCCAATGCGATAGAAATACCCGGTACCTGTGCAATTTCCTCTACGCTGGCATTCAGTAATGGCTGAATGCCTCCCATGTATTTCAGTAAAACCTGACGCCGTTTCGGCCCGACGCCTTCGATTTCTTCCAGTGCGCTGGTGGTGCGGACTTTAGCGCGTCTCTGCCGGTGACCTGTAATGGCGTGATTATGTGAATCATCGCGAATATGCTGAATAACATGCAGAGCCGGAGAATCTGCCGGTAACGCAATCCCCTCGCCTTCTGGCACAAAGAACAGCGTTTCCAGTCCGGCTTTGCGATCCGCACCCTTGGCGATACCAATCAGCAACGGTTTGGATTTATCCCACTCCACATTCAGTGAATTGAACACATCCAGCGCCATGCCAAGCTGCCCTTTACCGCCATCGATAAAGATGACATCCGGGATTTTATTATCATCCAGCGCTTTACCATAGCGGCGCTGCAACACCTGTGCCATCGCAGCGTAGTCATCGCCGGGCGTAATACCGGTGATGTTATAGCGCCGGTATTCAGAACGCACCGGACCATTGCCATCGAAAACCACACAAGATGCGACCGTCTGCTCGCCCATAGTATGGCTGATGTCGAAGCATTCCATGCGGTTAATTTCAGCAAGGTGCAGGGTTTTTGCCAGCTCCGCCAGCCGCTGATGGATTGTCGACTGCTGCGCCAGCTTGGTCGTCAGGGCTGTTGAAGCATTGGTGCGCGCCAGTTTCAGATAACGTGCACGATCGCCGCGCGGTTTACTCTGTATTTGCACTTTGCGCCCGGCCAGCTCGCTAAGCGATTCGGCCAGCAGATCTTTTTCCGCCAGACTGAAGTCCAGCAAGATTTCACCGGGAAGTGTCCGCTGCTGGCTGCCCTGCAGATAAAATTGCCCGACAAACGTTTGTACCACTTCACCAAGATCAGTACCGCCCGGCACTTTCGGATAATAGCTGCGGCTGCCCAGCACTTTGCCCTGCCGGATAAACAATACGTGCAGACAGGCCATACCGGATTCGAAGGCCACGCCGATGACATCCAGATCTTCACTGTTACCGGACACGAACTGACGTTCGGTTACGCGGCGCACGGCCTGGATCTGATCTCTTATCCGACCGGCATCTTCGAATCGAAGCGATTTGCTGGCTTCTTCCATGCGGTTAACAAGCTGGGTGACCACCTGCTGATCTTTACCGGACAAGAACAGGCGAACATAGTCCACCTGGTCTTTATAATCTTCTTCACTCACCAGTCCTTTGACGCACGGCCCCAGGCAACGGCCAATCTGATATTGCAGACAAGGACGCGAGCGGTTGCTGTAAACACTGTTTTCGCACTGGCGGATCGGGAAAAGTTTTTGCAGCAACGCCAGGGTTTCACGCACGGCATAAGAGTTCGGGAAAGGCCCGAAATACTCGCCTTTGGCGTGTTTTGCACCGCGGTGAACCGTAATTCTTGGATGATTATCCGCGCTGAGGAAAATCAGCGGGTAAGACTTATCATCACGTAACAAGACGTTGTAACGTGGCTGATACAGCTTGATGTAGTTATGCTCGAGGAGCAGCGCTTCCGTTTCCGTATGCGTAACGGTGACATCGATTTGCGCAATATTTTTGACCAGAGTTTCTGTCTTGCGGCTGGAAACCTGGACACGGAAATAGCTCGAAAGACGTTTTTTAAGGTCTTTGGCTTTACCTACGTAGATTACGGTGCCGCTGGCGTCATACATCCTGTAGACGCCGGGCTGGCTGGTGACCGTTTTCAGAAAGGCCTTGGGGTCGAAACGCTCATCACTCACTGCCTGATAAAGTCTCCGTGTTGAACAAACCGTGTCGAATAGCCAAATGGGTTAACTCAACATCGCCGCTGATATTTAATTTACTAAACATCCTATAACGATAACTGTTAACGGTCTTCGGACTCAAGTTCAGTTGTTCTGAAATTTCATTCACTTTTTGTCCCTTGGTAATCATCAGCATGATTTGTAATTCACGCTCAGATAAGGAATCAAACGGTGTTTCAGACTGCGGTTCTATCTGGCTCAGTGCCATTTGCTGTGCAATATCAGACGCAATATAACGCTGACCAGAATCGACCAGACGAATCGCATTGACCACTTCCTGTGGTGCAGCACCTTTGCTCAGATAACCTGACGCCCCCGCCTGCATCACTTTGGCCGGCAACGGGTTTTCAGTATAAATCGTTAACATGATGATCTTGATATCCGGGGAGAAACGAACGATTTTTTTCGTCGCTTCCAGCCCACCAATACCTGGCATGTTCATATCCATCAGGACAATATCAACATCATTGGTACGACACCATTTGACGGCATCTTCACCGCATTGCGCCTCACCAACAACTTTGATGCCTTTGATATCTTCAAGAATGCGTCGGATCCCTGCGCGCACCAGTTCGTGGTCATCAACAAGAAGAACGCTAATCAAAGAGAATTCTCCAAAAAATAAGGGCAACACACCGTCAGGGTCTTCAGGCCAGTCTTACGTATTCCAACGCGGCGAACATTAATATTGTTCTCAGACAGCGTATAAATGAAGAGAAGGTGGCAATTAGAGGCCAGCATCAACTAACTCGTCCCACTGCATGTCAAGGCAGTGTTTTTAAATCAGGAAGACACAGTTATTTATTATAGCCCGCGTATTTTACTCTAACATGCCTTCCTGACCAAGGAGTGTCTGCAAAAAACTACTTTGCTGAATGTAAATGAGAAATGCCATCACCTGTATTAATAATTTATAAAAAAGTCTTTTTAATCAAGGCTCAACTGGCAGACTTTCTCCTGTCTTTTTTTCAGCAAAAAAATAATGCCAGCTGTCTTCTGGGGCTTAAAATCCATTGTTAGCAAGGCTGGCTATTTAACCGCCAGCAAACCTCATTCATATATATCTGATATGGCCGATGATTATTTGCGATCGCACGAATTGCTGATGGATTATATGAATAAATCTGCACGTGGAGATGAAATGCTCTCAACCGGCAATAATGTTTAGTATTCTTTACTCTGTGTACAAAAGCGCTATATGTTTATATCCAATTAACGCATTGCCAGCGCCGACACCGGCGATGCACTAAAACCTGCCAACTATGCTAAAATGCCGCCACTTTCCACCCGGCGCGAACGGGTGAGTTCATTTTTAGCCCCACTTTTCTGCCCTTTAGAATTCGGCGTGCTGCCTGGCAGCCAGCCTGAGGAGATATAAATAATGAGTAATTGCGATTTTACGACTGAAGCGAACGTTGAAACACTGGCGACCGAAGTTGCCTGCCTGAAAGCCACACTGACCCTGATCCTCAAAGCCATCGGTCAGGCTGATGCGGGTAAAGTCATGCTGAACATGGAGCGTTTTGTTGCGCAGATGGAAGACGAGCAACAGGCTGAAGTCTTCAAAAACTCCCTGCAACAAATTAAGTTCGCATACCGCCAGTAATGTATTCAGGAGTCTGTCGTCCGACAGGCTCTGCCTTTCCCCCGGTAATCCCCTGCACTTTCTGCCCCCCATTTTCTGCTGCAACTTTCTGCTATAATCAGACCCTGAATTCATTTAACGAGGATCACAGCATGAGCGACGAAAAGAACAAAGAAAACAAAAGCAAAGCCGATGATGTCCATGTCAGTGACGGCTTGGGAGAACTGCTGGAAGTTTCGGAACAACTGACTGAAGAAGAAATTCAGAAAGCGGCAGAAGAAGCGAAACAAGCCGTTGAAGATGCCAAGAACCAAAAACATCATTGATCCATGCAGCACAATTTCCTTGCTCCTCACCAGGCGATAGCGCCCCTGGCTATCGATTACCAGCATGGCGACAGTGAGCCCGCGCACAGCCACAGCTGTTCACAACTGATTCATACTTTATCCGGCGTGGTGGAAGTGCATACCACGCTCGGAACCTGGATAGTGCCACCCGGACGCGGCGTCTGGTTGCCCGCTTACGTCGAGCACAGCCTGCGTTTTATCGGTGGCGTCAAAGCCCGCACCCTGTTTGTTGAGCCTCTGGCCCGTGCAGATTTGCCCGCACAATGTCAGGTGGTGCAAATCTCGCCCTTGTTGCGCGAACTGATCCTCACCTCGCTGACCGTTCCGGTCGATTACCTCCCCGGCGGTCGCGACGAACGCATTATGGAGCTTTTGCTTGACGAATTACGTCTGTTGCCGAGCTTACCGCTTCATCTTCCGGAACCGAAAGAGCCGGAGCTTCTGATACTGACTCAGCAGATCCGGGCAGACTTGTGTTCATCCTGGGAGCTGGAAGACGTCGCACAACGTCTGGGGATCAGTAGCCGCACCCTCTCGCGCCGTTTTCAGCGTGAAACAGGATTACGTTTTAGTGACTGGGTACGTCAGGCGAAATTACTCGAAGCACTGAATCAGCTGGCGGCTGGCGGGTCAGTGATTGATGTGGCGCTGGCACTCGGCTATGACAGCCCGAGTGCCTTTAGTGCGATGTTCCGCCGTTTACTGGGCGTTTCACCCAGCGAATACTTTAATCAAACAAACTAATCAGACAAGTTAATAAGCCATATTAATCTGCCATAATCGCGCTGGCTGCATTAAACAACGCCTGCAAAGACGCGCTGGAAACATCGCTGTCGATCCCCACGCCGTAACAGGTTTCCCCCGGACGCCCCTGACAGCTCAGATAGGCTACCGCACGGCTGTGACTCTGATGCCCCAGCGTATGCTCATGATAATCGCCGATCTCCAGTTGCACGTCGAAACTGCGACGCAATGCATCAGCTGCGCCGGAAAGCAGACCATTGCCGCTGCCAGAAATATGCTGTTCTTCATTGCGATAACGGATCCGCGCGCTGAAATGACAGACGTTTTGTTCATCACTGCGGATGTCATAACCCAGCAGTTTGATCGCCGGTTGTTCAGTTAAACCATAACGCTGGCGGAACAGACGCCAGATATCACTGGTGCTCATTTCTTTGCCATGCGTATCAGTCTCGCGCTGCACGGCTTTGCTGAAGTCAATCTGCAAGCCACGTGGCAATTTCAGACCGTGGTTTTGCTCAAGCAGCCACGCCGCCCCGCTTTTCCCTGACTGACTGTTGACGCGAATGACCGCTTCGTAGCTGCAACCGACATCCGCAGGATCCAGCGGCAGGTACGGCACGCGCCAGTACGGGCTATCTGAGGCTTTCTGTGCCGCAAATCCTTTCTTGATAGCGTCCTGATGCGAACCGGAAAACGCTGTAAAGACCAGTTCCCCCGCATACGGATGGCGCGGATGCACCGGCAACTGATTGCACTCTTCCACCGCTTCCACAATGGCCTGCAAATTACTGAAATCCAGTTCAGGTGCAACACCCTGCGTATAGAGATTCAACGCCAGCGTGACGAGATCCACGTTACCGGTACGTTCACCGTTTCCGAACAAACACCCTTCCACGCGATCTGCACCCGCCAGCATGGCCAGTTCGGCACACGCCACACCGGTGCCGCGGTCATTGTGAGGATGCACGCTGATGGAAACCTGCGGGCGGCGGCTGAAATGACGGCAGAACCATTCAATCTGATCGGCATAAATATTCGGTGTACTGACTTCCACAGTGGCCGGTAAATTAATGATCATCGGTCTTTGCGCGCCCGGCTCCCAGACATCCGCCACGGCTTCACACACTTCCAGCGCAAACTCCAGTTCTGTAAAACAGAAAGTTTCCGGTGAATATTCGAACGTCCAGTCGGTTTGCGAATATTGTTCGCAAAGCTGGCGGATCTGCTGCGCGCCGCGCACGGCCAGTTCGCAGGTTGCAGCCTGGTCCTGATTGAAAACAACTTCGCGGAAAACCGGCGCGGTAGCGTTGTATAAATGCACGATAGCGCGTGGCACGTCTTTCAGAGCTTCAAAGGTGCGCGCAATCAGATCAGGACGTGATGGCGTCAGAACCTGGATCACCACGTCATCAGGGATCAGCTTGTCTTCAATCAGCCCACGAACAAAATCAAAATCGGTTTGCGATGCCGACGGGAATGCGACTTCAATCTGCTTAAAACCACACTTAATCAGCAAATCGAAAAACTGACGTTTACGCGCATTATCCATGGGTTCCGCCAGCGCCTGATTACCGTCGCGTAAATCACTTGAGCACCATTGTGGTGCCGCACTGAGCACATTTCCCGGCCACTGCCGGTCAGGCAAATTGACCTGCGGGAAGGGGCGATATTTCTGCGACGGGTCGTTTAACATACGATTCTCCTTGAGGTTTAGAGGCAGCTGCGATGCGCCGGTAGGTTCATACTACGCAAACGATAACTTCCTGCGCCTGACTAACTGACAGCCACCCTCGCAAAACGGACAAAAGAAAATGATAAATGAATCAAAGTCACGCTATAGTGCATAACTAAACGCGTCCAGCTCGGCGATCAGAGGTCGTACAGAATGAAAAGGGTTCTGAATCCAAACGAAAATAAACGGCTTGCGGCGCTGCAAAAACTCAAGATTGCGGACAGCAACCCGGATGAAGTCCTTGATCTGATTACCCGTCTCACTCAGCAGATTTTTGATATTCCAATTTGCATCATTACTCTCGTTGACCAGCATCGTCAGTGGTTCAAATCTAAAACCAATACCGCGCTGTGTTATACCGCACGGGATATCGCCTTTTGCGATTACACCATTCGCTCTTCGTCGGTGATGGTGGTGAATGACGCTACTCTGGATCCCCGTTTTAACGAGAACCCGCTGGTCACTGGTGAAGAAGGGATGCGCTTTTACGCAGGTGCCCCGCTAATTACCCGTGAAGGTTTTGCCGTCGGCAGCTTATGCCTGGCAGATAAGAATCCCCGCGATTTTTCAGTTCAGGAAACAGAAATGCTCTCGGATCTGGCGGCGATTGTCATCGACATTATCGAATCCCGCAGCAGCATGAGTTTTGTTGATATCGTTACGCGATTGCCTAACCGCCAGCGTCTGATGGAAGACATCGCGCAACTGATCAAAGCGCCGGACAATACCGCTTATCTGCTGATAATGATCGACACGCTGGATACGCTCTACGCCTATGACATTGGCCGTGCCATTGGTATCCCTAAAGTCGAAAATATCCTCAAAGATATCGGCTCATTCCTGCGCAGTGAACTCAACGAAAATGACAAAGTGTACAGCCTGATGCTGGGTCGCTTTGCACTCATCAAGCGCATTGATGAGCAGGAAGAAATCTTCACTCAGCTGGAAAATGCGGCGACAAGAATTCAGAAAAGTATCACCAGCGACATTCCGATAAATGTCCGCCTGCATGCCGGTTATACGGTGTTTTCGCCAACCTCTGACTGCGCTGAAAACATCATGCGGCAGGGGATGTCCTCATTGCATGAAGCCATCAGCAAAAACCAGCTGGTGATGCCCTATCATCAGGAATCGGATGTTATCCAGCGGCGCGCCTTTAACCTGCTGAATGATCTGATGGCGACCGTTGCCTCCTGCAAAGATTTCCATCTGCTGTATCAGCCGAAAATTCGCCTGGCCGATAAAAAATTCCAGGGCGTTGAAGCGCTGATCCGCTGGCAGCATCCGACTCTCGGCGTGATTTCGCCGTCCGAATTTATTCCTCTGGCTGAAAAAACACCGCTGATTACTCCGCTGACCAACTGGGTGATCACCCAGGCCGTGATGCAAATTGCCGAATGGCAAAAACGCGGCGCACAAATTCAGGTGTCGATTAACCTGACCGCCAATAATCTGGTAGAACAGGATCTGGTGCAGCGCATTCACAACGCGCTAATACTGCATCAGGTATCGCCCTCGATGCTGGAAATCGAATGTCTGGAAACTCAGACGCTGGCGAATAATCCGCACGCCGTGGCCTCGCTGGATGCACTACGCAATATGGGGATCAGCATCGCGCTGGACGATTTCGGCACCGGTTACAGTAATCTGAATTACCTGCAAAAGATCCCGGCTGATACGCTGAAACTGGACCAGTCACTGATTCAGGGCATCAGCAATGACAACAAAAGCAAAGTCATTGTGAAATCGATGATAGAAATGGCGCATGCGCTCAGTTATCAGGTGGTGGCGGAAGGGGTTGAAGACAACGATACCCTGTTGTGTCTGGAAGAGCTTCAGTGCGATTCGGTGCAGGGTTTCTATTTCTCACGTCCGCTGAAGCACGATCAGATTCTTGAGTGGTCCAGGCCGTACATCTGAAAATGCAGACGAATGGCTGACAATAAAAAACCCGCTTTCGCGGGTTTTTCATTTTATTACTTATTAGTGCTGCCCTCAGGCCGGATATTGTAGGTTCCGAAGAAACTACGGTCGGTTTCCAGACTGATGTTTTTCCCGTTCGCATCGACCGTGATCGAGCCAGTGGTTTTCGTCAGCGCACAGGCAATCCGCACTTCAATCTTGCGCATACCGTTTGGCACATTCAAATCCACATATTGATTGAAATGCAGAGTGGCGATTGTCTTTCCGTCCAGAATCACCAGCAGCGGGCAGGTCTTCTCAAACGGCACCATTGAAGATTGTTCTAACCGATGCAAACGGATATGCGTTTGCCCTTCTGGCGCAACCGCGCTGGCATTGGCGTAGGTTGATTTAACCTGAAGCGTCGGTTCATAAGGATTACTCGCACACCCGGCTAAAAATAAAGCAGCTAAGGCCACCAGTGTTTTTTTCATCGTTATCTCCCTGAGTTTATGAACGAATGATAGCAGCGTGCGCGCAACGGGCAACAAAAAACCTGTACCGGCAACCGGTGAAGTGTCCGGACTTCTTAAAAGTCGTGCTGATTTGTGACATCCGTATAAAAAACCATCACCCGAATTGCTAATAGTTATCAGGTCGTATTTGATATTCTTAATCAGATTTATCCGATCAGATGTTCAACTCAGTGTCAGGAATGATTATGTACAGTTACACACTCATCGCTCCCGCAGGGATAGTTAAGGCATACGAAGACGAATTTCGTGAAAAAGGGATTGAGCTGCTGGTTGCCAAACAGAACCGTTCCGAAACGGTCGTTTTACGCAGCAGTCAGTTTTCTGAAGAACGTACTTTTATCACCCATGTTCATCTGCTGATTTTCAGCTTGTGCATGCGGGTGCAAAAACAGCTAAAGAATGGTAAGACTCCCAATACGACTATTATGTATTGATATACTCCTGCATCACCTCGCCCTAACATATTCTGGCCTCATTCAGGGGCCTGACTCCTCCATAATCATTCAGTCATTACAGCCGTTAAGGCTTGTGTAAATAATTCCAACTTGCTGGTTAATTTAAAAACAAAACTTCATCGATTTTTTTAAGAACAAAAACCTTCTGAGAACAAAAGGCGTTCTTTTATCGCTGGCTTATATTTTCTGGCGGAGAACGTATTACGTAATACTGAAAGAAGAATTAAAACTGCAGGAGATAATGCAAGGGCTTGCGAATTGTTGGTGGGTCGTGGCGGGTTCGAACCGCCGACCAATTGATTAAGAGTCAACTGCTCTACCGACTGAGCTAACGACCCAACGGGACGAATTATTCTCCTCTATCCTGATGATGTCAAACGCTTACCCTTACTTTTTTTACCGTCTTTCCGGTAAATATTTGTGAAGCTCATCACACCAAAAAAAGGTATTATTCTTCCCCTTCAGCTCACACCTGATTAATTAACACTCAGTTATCCACTATGTAAAAATTACGATACATTTACCCTGGCTGGCATTTTTCATGTCGGTTATAACATATTCGAAATTAACATTATTATTACAATCACTCACTCCGGCTGTCGTTCCAGCTGAGATGATATAAGAGCCTCAGAGCTCGAATAATTGCCGTAAATGAATGCGATATGGCGGAGTTCATACGCAGAAAACAAAAAACAGGAATCTATACAACATGCAAGAAGAGTCAAAAATCCTCGCCGGGCCGGAGGAAGAGAGCGCTGAAGGTCTGCGGCGAAATCTCTCCAACCGCCATATCCAGCTTATCGCCATCGGTGGCGCTATCGGTACCGGCCTGTTTATGGGCTCAGGCAAAACCATCAGCCTCGCCGGTCCGTCCATCATCTTCGTCTACATGATCATCGGCTTTATGCTGTTTTTCGTCATGCGTGCGATGGGCGAACTCTTACTGTCCAACCTCGAATACAAATCTTTCAGCGATTTTGCCGCCGACCTGCTGGGTCCGTGGGCCGGCTATTTCACCGGCTGGACCTACTGGTTCTGCTGGGTGGTGACCGGCATCGCGGATGTCGTGGCAATTACCGCCTACGCACAATTCTGGTTCCCCGGCCTCTCGCAATGGATCGCCTCCCTGCTCTGCGTTCTGGTGCTGCTCAGCCTGAATCTTGCCACGGTGAAAATGTTCGGTGAGATGGAATTCTGGTTTGCGATGATCAAAATCGTCGCCATCGTCGGGCTGATTATCGCCGGACTGGTGATGGTGCTGACCCACTTCCAGACACCAGCAGGCACCGTCGCCTCCTTCAGCAATCTATGGAATGACGGCGGATTCTTCCCGAAAGGCGTCAGCGGCTTCTTTGCCGGTTTCCAGATAGCAGTGTTCGCGTTTGTCGGAATCGAGCTGGTGGGCACTACTGCCGCCGAAACCAAAGATCCGCAGAAGTCCCTGCCGCGCGCGATTAATGCCATTCCGCTGCGCATCATCATGTTCTACGTTTTCTCGCTGATCATGATTATGTCCGTCACACCGTGGAGCCACGTAGTTGCGGATAAAAGCCCGTTTGTTGAACTGTTCGTGCTGGCCGGTCTCCCCGCGGCGGCGAGTATTATCAACTTTGTGGTGCTGACTTCGGCGGCCTCTTCCGCTAACAGCGGCGTGTTCTCCACCAGCCGCATGTTGTTTGGTCTGGCACAGGAAGGCAATGCGCCGAAAGCGTTCGGTAAACTCTCTTCCCGCGCGGTGCCGTCAAACGGCCTGACCTTCTCCTGCATCTGCCTGCTCGGCGGTGTGGTGCTGATTTACCTGATCCCAAACGTGGTGACGGTCTTCACGCTGGTCACGACCGTTTCGGCGATTCTGTTTATGTTCGTCTGGACCATCATTCTTTGCTCTTATCTGGTCTATCGCCGTCAACGCCCTCAACTGCACAAAGCATCCATCTACAAAATGCCACTCGGTAAACTGATGTGCTGGGTCTGTATGGCATTCTTTGCCTTCGTTCTGGTGCTGCTGACCTTACAGGATGACACCCGTCAGGCGCTTCTCGTCACGCCGTTGTGGTTTGTGGTGCTGGGGATTGGTTACTGGTTGCGCTGCCGCAGCCGCAAAGTCTGAATGATTGATATAAGATGGGATTGAAAGAAGAGTCACCTGGCTAATGCCCGTCACTTAAGCACGTTTATGAATACAAATTCATTTCTGTGCTTCTAAGTAACGAAGGAATCAGACTTGTAGTACTGTTTGCTTCATTGAAGGCCCGAATTCACGGGCCTCATTTCCTTAAGTGACTGGCATCAGACTCAGGCCTCTTTTTCCTCATAAACCTACGCAACATATAAACGAACAAACCATAACTCGTCAGTGTAAGAAAGGTTGTAATTGCAAATACCAATGCAGGACCATATTCCGCGTCAGGCGAGACAAATCGGTCATAATCGATGCAACAAAGGAACAGCGCGAAAAGGCCAATCACTGAAACCACCTTCAAAATTCTGAGTGCTATCCCTTTCGCTATACTCGCAATGTGCTGAGAAAACCCCTTCCCTACTAAACTTTTTATTTGAATTAAATTCATACCCACAGAATACACAATAATTGCCACGATAATATTGATAACCAGAACTGCATAGTCAGAGATGGCATAAACATCTTCTGGCGTAGGATTATTATTGAAAAACCTAGCAATCAGAAATGCTGTATTTTCATTTAATATTGCTGTATCACCATAGATAAAAAAGTAAATTTTCGAACTGATAAAGAATAGAGTCAGGAACCCCAAAACCCGCAGTCCTTTAAGGACATATGCTGCCATTAGCGATCACCTCAATTGTTCCATATGCCATTAAGTGCTTCATACAGGGGACTTCTACCATGGTTGTCCGCAATAAAGCGTCTCTCAGCATTGCGAAATCACACTGATGAGCCAGTGTGATACATCCTTCAGATATTTGCCCAGGGTGCAACCTGAAACCGCCACGTCCCACGCCTTCAATCATAGTCCCATCATCTGTTAACATATCGTCTCGATATAAAGCAAACCATTCACTGTGGTCAACGTGATAATAGAATGTGCTTTTATAAGTATCCACGCCCCAGGCTCTTATTCTATTTTTGATACTACCCTTTGGCCTTTCAACAATGTAATAATTTCCTGCGGGAAGAGGGCCGCTGCCAGCAACTCTTCCGCAGCCCCCACGATTTCGATAGGCGCCCTCGCCAGAAAACGTCAGGAATGTACCCACGCCTGGGAAAGTCAAAGGAGAATAATCCGCATTATTGATCACAAACTTCCCTTGCAAAGCCATTATATTCATCCAATAATTTCACTTAGCTGGCAATATTACATCCCTAAAAAGTTAAATAGTAGGAGTTTCGTGCATAGACATTTCGCAAGACGCATTCTGCCGATTGAGCAACTTACTAAATTAATTTAACTGTTCACTGAATACACCCTGCGGCGTATACAGCGCATCTCTTGTAAAGGATGTGCAACCACTCATTAAATATCCCTCGCCTATTGAGAGCCACTAATCACGTTTGGATCTCAATAATAAACTTCTTAAAATTCTGCTTTTACTACCCAATTAATTGCCGGCAAAAATATACAGGTATAAGGTAGCACCTCATTCATTAAGATGGATTTATGAAAATGCCTATTCCAGCTTACATGTGGATTTATGATGATGGTGGTGCTGCGATTAAAGGTTCTGTAGACGTGAATGGCCGAGAGGGTAGCATTGAGATCCTCGGATTTAACCACGGATTGAATATTCCTGTTGATACCCGTAGCGGAAATATTACAGGCACCCGGTCTCATTCACCGATGATGTTTGAAAAGGAGTTCGATTCGTCGAGTCCATATCTTTATAAGGCTGTCGCTAAAGGACAGACCTTGAAGTCTGCTGAGATACGCTGGTATCGAATCAATGATGCAGGCCAAGAGGAGGTTTATTTTATTATGACAATTGAAGGCGTCAAAATTACCGGCGTGAATCCAGGCATGCCAAACGCTAAAATTGCCGGAAATTCACAGATTAATCACATGGAATCAGTGTCGATGATGTATAACAAGATTACATGGCATTACGTAGATGGGAATGTAAAGTACACCGATGAATGGAATGACCGTTCATAAAAAAATGGGGTTCAAGCCTGATGCCAACCGTTTAATTAAGCCCTTTATGAATACAAATTCATTTCTGTGCTTCTAAGTAACGAAGGAATCAGACTTGTAGTGCTGTTTGCTTCATTGAA
>NZ_JBLYPL010000022.1:0-78431 GCF_051851855.1 Rahnella sp. ATs2
TCACGGGCTGGAGTCGCTGGCCGATTCGAGCGTTTTCATTGAGTTTGGTGATGCGTTTACTGACGACGAGTTGGTGATTGAGGGCGTGGTTACACACATCATCTACGATGCCAGGAATGATGTGTTTGATGACACCCCATGCATTTAACTTTTCGACAGGCACAAACGGCTCGGTGGTCGGGTTGCATTTGTTTTAACCCTCGTGGATTTCATGACAACACTTTCGGGTGAGGTATAATCGAAAAAAAAACGAGGGCTTAAAATGGAAAAGAACTTATTACAGCTTTGTTATGAAGGAGAATGTGGCGAAAGTTACATTCGAAGCATGAACGAAAATGGTCAACTGTATGTATCACTCTCTGATGTAGTTCGTACGCTTTCGGCCGAAAACCGCAAGATTGATGGTAAACCTTCTGCTCGCATGACTACGCTGTTAAATGCCGTCATTAAGACCTTAGATGGCGATGAATTCAAGAATGTTCCACTCATCATTGACGGAGTTGAATCTACAGAAACATTTCTCGCAGAACCGGGGTTGTATCGTGTTTTGGCTCAGGATACCACTGCAGCTGGTAAAAAATTTCAAAGATGGCTTTTTCATAAAGTATTGCCATCTATAAGAGAATATAAAACATATCCCCCGCCAATAGTTAAAGCTCGGTCAGAGATTAGTGCTTTGGCACATGGTTTACAACAAACAGTTAGTTTGTTAGCGATGGAAATTGAAAGGCGAGAAGTTCTTGAAGCTCGTGTAGAAGAGGTTGAGGTTAAGGTGAATTCGCTAGAAAGCCTCAGAGATTTGTCAAAGTTTAGAACTGTTTCACAAAGACTTCTTGAGCTTGAATTAACGAACTTGGCAGTAGATGAATTGTGGCATTGGTGTGAAAAATTAAGAAGTGAAAAAGGAGCAGAAAAAATAAGATGCCCGTCTGGCATAGCTCAGAATGCTTACTATCCGATTGCTATAGTCGATGAAGCCATAAATATTTACCAGGCGAATCTTGCTAATCGCTCAAGATGATTTCGACATGAAGTTGGTTACTTAATATAAATCCCGGCTAAAAGCCGGGATTTTTTTGATTAATCTTCAAAAAGGTGATCAAACTCTCCAAGAGCGAAAAGTTCTTCATCGAAAATGTAGCCTTTACTCTCGATATACTTTCGCTTTTTATAAAGTTCAAATTCTATGCTGGCATGATCTAGTGCCTCATCCTTGATGTAATCTGTATAGCCGGAGAATACAGCATAGTCATTTAATGTAAGCAGACGATCCAATTGAGCGTGCAGGGACTTCATAGTCATAGTTTTCCCTGATAGTGCTGTGGATTCAGCGAATAACAGGAATTGCTCAGAAAGAAGATGTAGGCGATATAACTCGTCAGGCTTTAGATAGTTTTTGCCCGCGAGAACTTCTTTTTTGGTGGGGAATGTACCTTCCATGGAAAATACCCCCATATTCTCTACTGAGTGGTCAGCACGATCTAATATGAGTTTTGAACTAGTCATGCCGGTGATTGCATGATGAAATTTATCCTGTAGAAGAGCGTAAAAACTGCGCACTTCTGGTGACTTTGGGTCGTAGTCTGAAGAACTAATTTTGAAGCAATCTCGAACCTTAGCATAAACCTGTTTTTCTTCTGACCTTATTGCGCGAACTTTTGCCGCTAGTTCGTCTACTTTTTCGGGAGATTCTCGGAGAGCCTTTTCATTGATGACAAAACCTTGTTCAAGGTATGTCTTAACTATTTGCGAACCCCACTGGCGAAAAGCAATTGCCTTCTTAGCATTGACTCTAAAACCAACGCTAATGATGACATCCATATTGAAATGGTTGATTGTTCTGCGAACTGAGCGTAAACCCTCACTTCGAACTACTGCAAAAAGTGCAGTAGTTGACTTTTCATCAAGTTCCCCATCATTGAAAATGTTGGATATGTGCCTGATTATACTGGTTTCATCGACATCATATAATGCTGCTATATCGCGAGATGTAACCCAAATATCTTTTGATTGATTATGTATCTTTATATTAACTAAAGTTTCACCAACTTTATAAACGGCGAGAGTCAAATCTTCTTGGTTTTCATCTGGACGCATTATTTGTCCCTAAAGTAACCCTGGAAACTAAAAAACGACCCGATCTACCGCCGGATTCGCGCTGTGTGTACTTCATCTGCAATTGCCGCAAAACTTCAGGCCGCACGCTGCGACCTTATCCGAACAAATCTTACCCACTAGGCATTGCTGCACCGCTTGCAACGAACCACACCATGAATCCAACCGCACCGACTAGCACTATAATTGGGGGAATAAACTTCAGATTCATCAAGATTTCTCAGTTAAGTTCTGTAGATCATCAGATATGACGACATCCCGGCCTTAAGATTCTTACGGATTCCATCATAAACGTAACGCGTAAGAGCGCAAATACTGGGAATATATCAGGGGAGAGTAAGACAATAAATTTTATGGAAATGGTTTGATACATGCGAAAAAAAACCTCCGTTGGTGACGGAGGTTCTCTCAACAGAAGGAGCCGCGTATCTTTTACGTATCCTTTTCTGTCCAGATGGTGTCAGTGCTCAGTCCTAACATTACCCATAAATTACTGGTTTATATGAGTTTGTCCCTGCACTGTCCTATCTAAATTGGTGGAGCTGGGGGGATTTGAACCCCCCCGACGCTGATGCCAACCCCGCGATGCTTAGAAATGGGAAAGCCTGTAAAATACCTTCTGCAAAACTAAATTTATTCTTCGTAAATTCATGTAGTTACAAACACCGTTTTTTGCAGATAAAGACATGTCTTAATGGCGGTATTTTCTATTCTAATCAATAGATTAAATTATTTACTTCGCTCTGCTGCTGCGTCATATGGAATGGTTCGAAGCCGCAGACCTGATCGTCAAAGGCATGGAAGGCGCTATCGCTAACAAAACCGTGACTTACGATTTCGAACGTCTGATGGAAGGCGCTAAGCTGCGTAAATGTAGCGAGTTCGCCGACGACATGATCGCAAATATGTAATTGCCAAATTGTTGAAGAATCAGCGGAGGCTTAATGCCTCCGTTTTTTTATGTCCGCGATTAACTGATAAATGTCTCTGAACAAGGGCAATGTTTCATAAAAAATTTCAATATCAATAATTTGAGTTAAGTCTGTTGAGGCTAAGTACAATTTTTTGTTGGGGATTCAGACGGATAATAGTTTATTTTTTCGGCCTTATTGTGCATCGGGGGCAGCGGTGTTACATATGAGCCACTTTTTACCACAGGAATGACTTTTTGTTGCGCTCACTCCTTTCAAGCTCTCTGTTCCGTATTGATCTGCGACGCCTGATCCTGATTTTAGCCGTGATGAGCGCCTTTGTGACGCTCGCCAACAGCTTTTATGCCAGCTATCGTGTTCAGCGCCAGTTACTTATCGACAATACGCTCGAAGAGAACCGCGTTTACGCGACGAAACTGGCCGCCAGCACCGAACAGTTTCTAAAAAGTATGCAGAAACAGCTTGCCTACAGCAGTGTGATCGCGGCGAGAAATTTTGACGATCCTGCCGTTCTGCAATCTGAAACCGCGCGTCTGAAATACCAGACCGACAGTTTTAATTCTGTCGTGCTAACCAATGCACAAGGCAAAATCCTGGCGACGTCTCCTGACAGTCTGCAACTGGTCGGTCATATTCTGAAAACGCCGGGTGCGCTTGAAGCATTGGAAGAACGCCGGCCGCTGATCAGTAAACCTTATACCTCTGTCGCGCAGAATCTGGTGGTCGTGATTTCGACTCCGATTTTTACCGCTGAAGGTAAATACCTCGGGTACATCGCAGGCACTATTTACCTGCGCCAGAAGAGCATTTTGAATGAGCTGCTTGGCGAGCATTATTATCGCGACGGTTCTTATATTGCGGTGCTGGATAAAGAGCGCCGTATTCTCTATCACCCTGATGCCTATCGCATCGGAGAAGTGGTGAAGCCCCGTCCGCTGACTGAAGCTGTCAGAAAAGAATCCAATGGCAGCCTGATGGTCACTAATCTGGCGGGGCAGAACATGCTGGCCGGTTACGCCGTTGTTCCTTCGTCGGGCTGGGAAATTATTACTCAGCGGCCGACTAATTCGACGCTTAAGCCACTGGAAGGGCTGATGGTCAAAGTACTGAAACATCTGACGCCGCTGGCGCTGTTGACGCTGCTTTGTGTCTGGCTGTTCTCCAGAATGATAGCCCGCCCGCTCTGGTTACTGGCGCGCAGTGCTAACGAAATGGATAAACCTGATATTTCCAGCAACATCCGTGAAATCCCTTCCTGGTATTTCGAGTCGAACCAGCTCAAGCGTGCTTTGCTGATTGGCATTAATTTATTGCAGAAGAAAATCGGCAAACTTAAATTCGAAACGCAGACCGACCCGATGACGGGTCTGTTCAACCGGCGCGGGCTGGCGATGGCTCTGGAATCGGTAGTGCAAATGCGTCAGCAGTTTTCTGCGATTACGTTGGATATCGACCACTTCAAGACGATTAATGATTCTTACGGGCATGACACCGGTGATGAAGTGATCAGAACACTGGCCGAGCAAATCCGGCATAACGCCCGTGAAAGTGACATTCTGTGCCGCGTGGGCGGGGAAGAGTTTCTGGTGTTGCTGCCTGACACGACGCTGGCAGAAGCAGAAATGATTGCTGAACGTCTGCGGCAGAATGTGGAAATATTGGTGCTGCCGGGGATCCGCCCGATTACGATTTCATTAGGTGTTTCTTACTGGAATCAGCAAATGGGCGAACCGGAGACGTCACTGAAACGAGCCGATGAGGCGTTATACAAAGCCAAGCAGGAAGGGCGTAACCGCGTGGTTGTCGTACCTGAATAACGTTTTGCTCAGTCAGGGCATTGTTTGCCCTGACTGAGTTATTTACCGGTAGCAGCTTGCTGTTTCTTTGCCTGAGCCGCCAGATGATGCCCGATGGCGCATCCTGCCACAGCCCCGATGACAGCGTGATGCTTCAGATGACCTGCAACTCCGCCTACCACCGCACCTTTCAGACAGCCTTCTGCCTGCGCCAGTGAACTGACTAAAAGTGTACCCGCCATTGCTAAACCCAGAACTGTATTTTTCACCTGATCTCTCCCAAAATGAACAAATAATGCTGTGGCAGAAAATGTCACATCAGGTATCCAGCTGTCATTTTGCTATCTGTAAGCAGGTACTGCCGCTGTTACGCATCACGTGGTGAGAAGCCCCGTGCCGCGGGTCGTTTGAGTTAAACAACAGTTACAACTGCACAGGCGTTTAATGGCTCATTGAACAACGGTTTATATTGCCTGCCCGCAGCGGGCAACATTTTACTTTCTTTAACTCTGCTAAACTTAACGTCAGTAACCGGCGAAGATCTTTCTACTTCGCTGTTTCCGGTTATTTTCCACCCGTGAAGAAGGATGCCGCTATGACGCATCAAGAGCAATTGCAGGCCCTGATGGTTCGCATTGACGCGCTGGAACAACGTGAAAGACAACTGACTTATGCCTCAAATGCCTATCAGGCCATTCTGACGACCTTGCTGGGGATCGTGGATAAAACAACTCGTGACCGGGTGATCAGCATGGTTGATCAGGCGCATGATATGGCTTATGCCAAAGCCAGTCTGGAGCAGAAGGGAAACATTCTCGGCGCAGATGACATTACGCAGCGCATTTTCTTATTTGCTCAGGGGCGAGCGGCGCAATCTAAATAACGGCAGGCTGATGATGGATAAACAACTCGTTACCCGAAAAGGTTGCGGGGTTTTTGTTTGTCTTGAGATCAGGAGCGGCGATCAGCTTTAAGCAGATTAATCGCTGCACCGAGCAAGATACGGCGCTGGACGCCGGTCGCCGTGACCAGTTGTTCATCGAGATACCCAATCAGCGCATCGGCACTCAACGGCTCACCTCTGTGGCGCATCTGAATCACGCCATCACCGATAATACGTGCAACTTCGTCCCAAAGCGGTTGGATCTCACTTTCCGAGAATTTCATAACAGCTCCCGATGTGTGATTTACGTACAATCTACCATCTGAGTGGCGTGTGGCAAGTGGGTTAGCGGAAAGAAGGTGAGGGCGCGAGGGATTTGAAGTGCCTTTCCTTACGCAGTCAAACGCCGTAAGGAAAGGCAGGCAGCATTAGTGTTTAATTACGTACAAGTCTTTGGTGTAAATGTAATTAAGCAGGCTGTCGTTGAAACCACCCACATACGGTTTAACCAGACGTGCGCTGACATAATGATACAGCGGAATAACCGGAGATTGTTCAGTCAGTACCTGCTCCGCCTGCTGATAGGCTTTGCCAACGTCGGCTTTATCCGTGGCTTTCAGGGCATCATTCAGTGCCTGATCATAGGCTGCATTACTGAACTTCGGCGTGTTCTCGCTGTTGCCTGTGCGCAGCGTATTCAGGAAAGTCGAAGGCTCGTTATAGTCAGCAATCCAGGCATAACGCACGACTTCATACGTCCCCTGATGCATGGTATCAAGCATTGTTTTCCATTCCTGATTCTGTAAAACAGCATCCACACCGAGATTCTTTTTCCACATTGACGCGGCGGCAATCGCAATGCGCTGATGCGATTCAGAAGTGTTGTACAGCAGATTGAATTTCAGCGGATGGTTCGGACCAAAACCGGCTTCGGTCAGCAGCTTTTTGGCTTCTGCGTTACGCTGTTCCTGCGTCAGGCTGGCTTCTTTTGGTTTAGCGAAAGTAAAACCCCCCGTGTTATCTGGCGATAAATGCCATGCCGGGGTTTGCCCCTGACCTAACACTTTATCGGCAATGATCGACTTATCAATGGCCAGATTCAGCGCTTTACGCACGCGCACATCGTTAAACGGCGGCTTTTGTGTGTTCATCGCATAGTAATAGACGGCGAGATAAGGGCTGACGTGAACCTGCGAGCCCAGCTCTTTTTTCAGCGAGGCAAACAACGGAGAAGGTACGGTATAGGTGATGTCGATTTCACCGGCTTTATAGCGGTTAACATCCGCAGTGCCTGAAGCGATCGGCAAATACGTTACTTTGTTAATGACGGTATGCGAGTTGTCCCAGTAGTTCGGATTGCGGACAGCGGTGATGCGTTCGTTGACTGTCCAGGTATCGAGCTTGAAAGGACCGCTGCTGACCAGATTTCCAGGTTGAGTCCACTTATCCCCGTATTTTTCAACATCTGCCTGGCTGATTGGCGAAAGGGAAGGGTGTGCCAGCATGCCGAGGAAGTAGGAAAGCGGCTGGTCGAGAGTAATTTCCAGCGTTTGTTTATCGAGCGCTTTGATCCCTAACTGATCGGCGGGCTTTTTGCCGTCAATGATATCAGCGGCGTTCAGCACATGCATGCTGCCGAGATAGCTTTCATAAGGTGAGGCTGTTTTCGGGTCGATCAGACGTTGCCAGCTGAAGACCACATCTTGCGCGGTAATCGGTGAGCCATCTGACCAGACAATGCCGGGACGTAAATGGAAAACCCAGGTTTTGTTATCTTTAGTTTCCCAGCTACCAGCCAGGGAAGGCTGTGCATCACCCTTGCTGTCGGTAGTGACTAATCCGGCAAACAAATCGCTGAGGATGTTGAACTCCACATCGCTTTCCACTTTATGCGGATCAAGAGAAGCGGGTTCACTGCCATTGTTGCGGGTAATTTCCTGTTTGGCCGCCAGCTCTACACCTGCGGGAACGGTCGCAGCGTAAGTGGTGTAAGAGGCAATAAAGGTGGTGGAGAGAAGAAGCGCGAGAGGTATTTTTTTAAAGCTTCCATAAGTTTTACGTATCGTCATTGCCATTTCCTGCCCTGTCAATATGGTTAAATATCAATGAGTAACAGGGTATTCATACCTTTGTTCGGTCACTTTAGCAATCTTTATGAGACTTTTGTTATTACTCTGTGAAAGGCAACACAGTGGATTAGAAATCAGCGTTTTCGTGCGCCGGGATCCAATAGCCATCAATAAAATCTTCGATAGGATAGCAGCCGGCCTGCCGCAAGCCCTGCTGGTGCATTGCAACGGTGCATTGTTTCTGAGTATTAAAGGCATCTACCACCAGGTCCTCACATCCTCCGCCCAGATAACAAATGGTCAAAACTAGAGCGAACATAGCGCGTCTCCTTCTTTGTCATCAGATTAAGCATAGAACTAATGTGTCCGTAAAAAAATGTAATAGCGCGCGTTTGCTGCATATTTGTCCGGTTGAAAAGAGGGGGTAAGGGCAGAAATGGCAGAAAAGAGAATTTCCATAAAGGGCATGATATCCTCGCGACCATAATTTTTATGAATGACGTAATGGAAGGAGCAGCTCATGTCCGAATCTTTAAATAGAGAACAAGAAATCGAATCTGATCTGGTTGCATGCCAGCTGGTGATTAAGCAAATTCTGGATGTGATTGAAATTATTGCGCCAGCAGAAGTACGCGAAAAGATGTCCCATCAGCTGAAAAGCATTGATTTCAGCAAGCATCCGGCAGGTGCCGATCCGGTAACTAAACGTGCAATTGAAAAAGCGATTTCATTGATTGAACTGAAATTCACTAAGCACGACAGCTAAGAATTATTGTCATGCCCGTGCTAACGGGCATGACAAGCCAAAAAAGTGTCTTATTTATTATCGACCACTTCGCCGACTTTTTTGAAGATCGGACAGTTCGCGACACCAATGACTCCGCTGTCAGAATGAATGTACTGAGAGCTGACAATCCCTCTGGCCGTTAAGTACTGGCATTTCAGGCCTAATCCCGCTGCATTCTCGCTGCTTCCGACCGTCACGCCGTATCCTGAAAATAGAAAAATAGCGTAAATCACAGCCAGTACAATAATCGTCTTAACGATACCCATTCTGAAACTCCCTAAATATCTGCTCCTGAACTATTCAGGATATTGATCAGCATAGTAGAAGTTACTTTTCAGCAAATGTCATTGCAGCAGATTCCTAATCATCACAGCCCTGAAGATGTCAAAAAAATTGGCCCCGTAAAGGGGCCAATACGTTACTGAAGAGTGTTATCAGACAGACAAATTACCAGCGGTATTTCATACCTAGGTTTGCTGCCCAAGGCTGGTCAACATCGCTGCCGCCGAGGTAGTTGACACCTGTGTAAACCGTGAAGTTTTTGTTCATGTCGAACTGACCCCCTAAACCAAGGCGGACAGCAGAACCATCAACGCCGTTATCGATACGGTCGCCGTTGATGTTTGCATCGTTTTCAGCATCTTCATACACATACGCCAGAGTTGCGTAAGGACTGATTGCCTGATCTGCACCCAGATCGAAGGTATAACCCAGGTTACCCCCCAACTCATAACGCATGCTGTCATAAGCCTGATCGCTAACATGCATGTTGTTGGTCATGCTGTAATCGTCATCGCCAATAAACACACCAGTAATGCTTGCATATGGAGTCAGATAAGCCTGTGGAGCGAATTTCCAGTCGTAACCCAGTTTCAGACCAAAGCCCCATGCATCAGTAGTGCTGTCACCTGATACTTGCTGACCGTTGCTCATGGTGCTGTCAGTAGAGTTGCTGAAATGGCTGTAGCTCAGAGAAGAATCAAAGAATGCGCCATTGTTGAAGTTCAGGCTGGAGTAAACGCGTGCTGACTGGTTGTCAGTATCCGCATCCGCATCATCCATAGACAGGCTTGATTTGGCGAAGCTTGCTGCCATACCGACCAGCCACTGGCGTTCGCCACCGCCTTCGGTGACTTTATCCAGACCAACCATAATGCCATTAACGTCCTGATCGTAATCAATTACGCCGTTGTCACCATTTTGCTGACCGCCAAAGTAGTTAACCCACACACCACCTTTGTCATTGCCCTGGGTGTGACGTGAACTGTTCATGCGGTTTTCTAAGGTGTCTTGTTCCATATGCCAGGTTGCTGCATTGGAAGAAGGCAGGCTCAGTGCTGCATTGGCGGTAGAGGTAATGCCTTGTTTAGCCAGCACTACAGTATCGTCATACTGTTCAGCCTGATATTGATAGGCGCCCAGATCAGCGGTGTTAGCATGAGTAAAGGTCGCATTGCCGCCGTAGATGCGGATCAGCTCTTTATTCTCATAATCAGCAACCTGGCCTTCGCCTGTCGCGTTATCAATACGTACCTGATAATTACCGTTGGTCACGCCATTGACGGACAGATGACCGTCAGAATTGATACCGATAGTGCCCTGATCATAAACATAGTCGGCGGCAGTTTTGTCGCGTGCGTTGTTCATGTCAGAGTTAAGAACATATTCACGGCTACCGATATCGAAAGTACCGTTATCAGTCAGAACCATATTATGCGTATCAACCTGACCCAGACCTAAGTTCAGTTCAGAACCGCTGCCCACTGTGATGGTGTTGGCGTAAAGAGACGCAGTTTCTTCGGTTAATGATGCCTGACTGCCTGAGTTCAGGCTCAATACATCAGTCTTAACATCGCCATGTGCGGCAATTTTCAGGGTTGACGCATTGGTCAGAGATATATGATCTGCCAATAGTTCCGATTCAGCAACATTCACCTGAGAACCGTTATTGACGGTTAGATCATCAATGTTTGATGATTTGGTTGTGTCCCACTCGGAACCGTTGTTCAGCGCGACATTAAACAGACCGCTTTGATAAACATCATCGCCAACCAGATAGCCATTGGTGCTGCTGAAAACAGAACCCGGCCAGATGCTGTTGGTGCTGCGGTTATACAGTGCTGAATCCATCTGAACATCTGAAGTGGCTGCGCCAACCCATTTGCTGCCATTGTCCAGTGTCAGGTTCAGTTCGTCTGTGTCATCCCAGCCATTGGTATCCAGCACACCATCTGCATTGCTGTCATAACCACCGACGTAATAGTTTTCGTCGAAGGTGCTGACAAAAGCCACGTCACCGGTAATAGTTGAATTATTGAATACGGCATTGGTTTTCATTGCGTTATCAGCTGTTGCACTTGCAACAACAGATAATGCAACGTCGTCGGCCGGGGTACCTGCGGCACTATTATTGCCGTAATCGCTTGGCTTATCGGACTGGCCGTAGAAACCGGTGGTCTGCAATTCTGTGTAAGAACCAGAAGTCAGCGCGGAGTCATTAACTGTCAGCGTATTATCAAACGTATTGCCGTTATTAACGTCAGTATCAGCCCACTCGTAGCCTTGGGTCAGCGCAATGCCAGCGACGTGAGAGTTATTCTTAATAACGATGTCACTTTCCTGATCCAATGTCACCGCAACACCCATATCGTAGGTATTCAGGGTTTCATGATCACGCACATTATTAGCATCGGTTACGTCGTAATCGAAGTGTTCGTAAGTATCGTTAATAGTGGAATTATCAATGGTCAGTTGCAAAGGTGACTGATCATAATCATTACGCGCATCGCCGCAATCGGTCGACATACACTCAGAAGTGATCATGCCGTTGACAGTGGTGTTGGTAATATTCAGCGTGTTGCTACTGTTGTTATCAAAGCCCAGATAGTGAGTGGAAATAACACCATTGACTACAGCGTTATTGATTGAAGAGTAGATGTCTCCGCCAACGTAGCCGTTATCTGCACCGTCATCATCTGCATATCCACGATAGCCGATATGACCCGCCAGAGTAGAGTCATGATAGAACGTGTCATATACGGTGCCAGATATATCAGCTGATATCGCCGCAGGTGCTGTAACTGCAACAGCGCAGGCCAGCGCTATTTTAGAAACGAAGAACTTTTTATTCCATGCATGCATTTATTAATCCCTCAACAAAAAATAGTCAGCATGAGTAAGCTGAAAATAATTCAGCTATTATGCTTTCATTTATATAACAGAAGAGACAGAAGAACTGTTCGACGGCGGGATGATATTTTAATGCATGGTTTAATTCAACAAGGAAGTTCCAGTGAAAGTTCATCAAATTTGAAAATTTATATTTAATAATTGCCGTGTTTTTAGTTTTGCATTTCTATTAATGTTTTAATTGTTGCTTCATAGTTTCTAAATAAATGTCTTTTATGGGTAAGCAGAACAGGCTGATTAAACCTGGTCTGATGCGAGCCAGGATGCGTGCTTTCGGTTCAGGCGGTTATTTATCATATTGGAATTATGTTGAGATATGGTCTTTCATGAAGTTAATGGCTTCCTCCGGTTTCTATAATTTCAATATGTAATGTATTATTACAGGGTCTGCAAAATTCATTTTTAAGAAATTCGAAAGGGAGATGTTATTTTTAAAGACAGAATGAATAATTGGTTTTATTTGACGCAGGTCAACTCTTGCCTGGTTAGTATATATAGATAAAGTGAATACATTTTTATTTATGATTTACGTATGTGATTATTGCAGGATGTTTGCCCGTTAAAAGCCGACGCTTTGTTATATCGTTGTTTAAGATTTTCATCGTAGTATGTGTGTCTGTTCATTCATCCGTTGGACGTCGCCTTGAGCCCTGATAGACGCTGTTTAAACCAAAAGAGACCTGCCATCAAATTGAAAAAGCCTGTTTTCAATGTCAGGAGGATCGTGATGTTCGTTCTTTTCCTGCTCATCTGCATAGGTCTTTACCTGCTTGCGCTTAACAGCTATTGCGATCAGGGCGGGAACTTTGATCTGGGCGCTTGTGCGATCACTTCATTTATCCCTTTTTAGGGGATCTCTGCCAGAAATTCTGTCTGCCACCAGCCCGGCAGTAAGAAAAGCCTGTTTTTTCGTTAATGGATTTGTGAATGACTTCCCTGATCAGCCGGTGATGGTAAGATGAAGGCTCTGAACATTCAGTGGTAGGGTAGTCAATGTTTGATTTCGCAATGGGCCAAAACAGCCTGGCTTCATTGGTGCTGTTCGCACTCTCAGCTTTGTTATTTTTGCTGGTGTGGTTTTTTATCAGCCGGGCCAGTGTCAGGGCAAATGAACACATCGCTTTGTTGCACGAGATAGCTGAGCAACAACGCCAGCAAACCGAGTTACTCAAGGTTCTCGCTGCACAGGCACGAGGCAAAGCGCCTCCTGTTGAAGCAGAGGATGATTCTGCTCTCAGTCTGCGTGGTTTTATTCCTGAACGATAATTTTACATCGTAAACCCGCTTCGGCGGGTTTTTGCTTTTGTTACTCCTTCATAAATCTGTCTTATTCTTCCGGTAGTCTCCACGCATGTGCCCTGCTGGATGGATGAACTGATGATCAAATGGTCGGAAGAAAACGATAGCGAAGTAAACCACAACATTGCTTTACTGACGGGAGAGGAACCTGAGAAGTGGTATCCCTACGGCGGTATGAAGGGCAAAGATTATTGCAACAACCCCTCCGACGCGTGGCCGATTATTTGCGCCAACAAAATCAGCATCAATTTTAAAGAGTTGCAGAGCGATCCCCTCTGGCTGGCTGAGATAAGCAGTCCTCATGGCCAGTGGCAGGCGCAGAGCAAACGGCCTCTTCGTGCCGCTATGGTATGTTTCCTGCTTAGTAAGACTTGCGCATAAGCAAAAGCGCAGAGATACTCAGGTTGTGACAAAGTTTTGCAAAGAAGTGATTCGAATAAGCGTCGCATAAAGCGATGCGTATCAAGTGATTAATGTTTCCTCATTTTGACAGTTGTGTCTAAGGCGGAGTCCATTATGAAGCGCATCATTAAAGGTGATAAAACTCTTTCCCATCTGGTGGTTGCTCATGCAGCTATCGACAGTCATGAAAAAGCCTATGGCAAACGCCGGCAGGGCTGGCCTTCAACCTATCTCATTAAGTATAAAGATGCGCGTGTAGCGGTCGAAGTCGTCACCCGCAGACAATCCTATGTTGCAACCCTCATGATCGGCGCCAGAAATCTGACCAAACTTTGCGGTATGCCTGCCTGAAAATCAGGAATACATTCCCGTAATCTCAAACCGTGTCGTTAAACCGACACGGTTTTGTTTTATACAGGCTTTCTCATCAGCTGGCGCCGGTAAACATTTCCCCGGCGGAAAGGGCGCTTCAGCAGCCCTGAAATCAGGCTGATCAGGTCAAGCACCAGCAACATTGTCCCGGTTATCGCCAGAACCATCAGCGTCAGAATGGCGAAGGCGATGACTTTGAGTGAAGCAGGGACTTTGATTCGGCGAAAGCGTGAGCTGAGCCACAGGCGGCCGTACTGGGTCTGAATCTGCATGATATGCGTCAGTCGCGCAGTAAATGAGCGTCGGCGTTGATTGGTGTTCCTGGTCATAAATTTTCTCCTTTTTGAACGTCCTCAGTAAAACACACAGTTATTAAGATTTTCTTAACCGTTGATAGCTGCTGAATTGGCACATATTTTTTCACTTTCTCCCTGTAGTGTGATTAACAAATATGCTACTTAAAATGATGTGTTCACATTTTCGTTCAAACAGGAAAGTTTTCCCATGGAGTCCTATGCCTGGTAAAAATCCCTATTACGATCCTTCAAAGTCTCATCATACGCCTGACGGTTTTACCAATGTTGAACCGCAGAACCGCCAGGAGGGGGATTTCAAACGCTGGAGAAAGGAACGTAAAGCCCAGCAATTGCCTGCACCGCCAGAGAAAGGCTACCAACATTTCATCAGCCAGTGGTGGCAGGAGGCGGATTTTAGCGGAACAGATGATCGTGTATGGTTTTTAGGTCACGCCTGTTTATTGCTGCGCGTGGCGGGACGTTACGTTCTTATGGATCCCGCGTTGTCGGCTCGCGCCTCGCCGCTGAGCTTCTACGGGCCTAAGCGTAAAACGCCCGTTGCTGCACCGGTTGAGAAACTGCCACCTATTGACGTCGTGTTATTTTCCCATAATCACTATGACCATCTTGATCGCGCGACCGTGCGCAAGCTGTTGCGACGTTTCCCTGACGTGCAGTTTATGGTGCCTTTGGGCATGAAACCTTGGCTTGAGCGGCGCGGAGCGCGGTATATCGAAGAACTTGACTGGTGGCAGGAACATCAGTTTGGTGATCTGACTTTTTCAGCCGTGCCAGCGCGCCACTGGAGTATGCGGACATTTTGGGATCGCAATCAGTCCCTGTGGTGTGGCTGGGTCGTCAGAAACACTGATTTGCGCTTCTATTTTTCCGGGGACAGTGGTTATAGCAATCAGTTTGAACTGATCGGTCAGCGTCTCGGGCCATTCGATTTAGCCGCCATTCCCATCGGCGCCTATGCACCAAGATGGTTCATGAGCGCGCAGCATATGGATCCGCAGCAGGCTGTGACGGTCTTTTCGCAACTACGTTGTCAGAAAGCCGTGCCGATCCACTGGGGGGTTTTTGAATTAGCTGATGATTCGCTGGATCAACCATTAAACGAATTAGCGGAAGCTATATCTCAAAGTGACTCGCCTGAAATGGAATTTAAACCCTTAAAAATTGGTGCGAGCATTTCTAAAGATTGAATATCATTTTCCCGTTGCAGAGGGATTATAAAGTGCAATTTAGGGCTTGTTAAATGAGAAGTATTATCAATTAAAGCTTTGCATTTATGATGACTTACAAAATGAAGGGGTTATTGATTTGTTAATTGATATCCATGGAAGGATAATGTTCCCTTATCAGATATTTTGCGCGTGGAATAATTATTCGTATCGGTAAACGTAAAAATCAGCTGATGGAGCGTTATCCCTGAAATTTATTGATATACAGTGCATTATGCTGATTGCGCTGTCGTAAGGTCCTTGCCAGTCATGCCGTCGCAGCACCCATTGCGCGCCCGTTTTCCCAGAGCACGATAATGATGATTTGAGATTCCGATCACGGTATTTAATAATAAATTTTTATAACGATATTTTTTATATGAATAAGTGAGTTTTAAAAGTTTGCGCAAGTGTTATACCAATTTAACCAACTCGCAAACTTTAATTCATTATAATGTCAAAAACGAGATGATAAGAAAACTGTATTAGAAGAGCGAGGGGTTTAGAATTGAAACACCGAAGGCGTTGAGTGATGTTATGTATTATCGGCTACACGCCGAAGGCGCACAGTTTAGGTGCATTTATTGCGGTCTGCGTTTTGTTTTGCACCATTTTATCCTTCCCTAGCGTAATTGATTATTGCATAACCAGTCATATTGTCTGGCTATGTCTTTAACCGGTTGCCCGTTCTGTTGTACAAGTGAGCACCTTGCCCGACAGACCCGCTGTCACCCGAACCTGACCTGACCCGGGGTGTTGCTTTACCGCGCCTTATCAGGCCATCAGGAAAAGGTTTTGGCCGATCTTGACAATAAAAATTCAAATAAAGGTGTGTTTTACGCTTACTGTTCTGCATTAAATGATCAATAATCAAAAACAGGTCGTTATTGTTTTGTTTGATATGCAGGTGAAACTGCAAAGCAGAAAAAAGCATGTCTATCAACATATTTCAGCATAACTGAACACGAAGTGCCTTTAACCGGCTCAAATATGTGCGACATGTCCATCACTGATTAAAAATGGCTTGCCATCGAATTCAGAGTATGTGATAACGCATCTGGGTAAAACGAGGTACAGTTCTGTATATGTGTGGCATTTTCAGTATAGAAGTTCTGAGTAAAGACGTTCACGTTGAATACCGCTTCTCTGCCGATTCTAATCTTAGTGCCTCAAGCAGTAACGACTCTAGTTTGTCTATGTAACGCCTACGGGCGGTTTAAACAATCCAAAGGAAATACTCAAGATGGCAAAGATCAAAGGTCAAGTTAAGTGGTTCAACGAGTCTAAAGGTTTCGGTTTCATTACTCCTGCTGACGGCAGCAAAGACGTGTTCGTACACTTCTCTGCAATCCAGGGTAACGGCTTCAAAACTCTGGCTGAAGGCCAGAACGTAGAGTTCGAAATCCAAGACGGCCAGAAAGGCCCGTCAGCAGTTAACGTAACTGCAATCTAAGCAGCGTCAGCTGTAAAAAAACCCGCCAAGGCGGGTTTTTTTGTGTCTTTTTTCAGCATGTTGAGCTGTTATTGCAAGATCACTCTATCGCAAGATCATAATGCCAGATTGCTGATTTCGCCCGCTGATGCCCGGATGTGAAGGGTCTTTTGCCCGCTGATGACTGTTACGCCGGAAGCTGGTGTATTTGAATGCTGCCCCCTCCGTTGTACTCCCTGCCGTTGTACAAATCGTGCAGCTGCCAGCGTGGTCAATTCCTGCAAATCCCAAAGCCTGTAGTTTAGCTTCTGCAATCGCAGCCAGATCAAGGTGACGATGACGCGGCGAAATCAGGGCAGGGGGGAAGTCGAGTTGTTGCATAAATGTATCCACAAGTTCCTGACTGACTTCGTAACAGCAAGACTGCGCTGCAGGACCGATGGCCACAACCCAGTCACGGGTATCACCCGACTGATTAATCCGTTGCGCCATTTCCTCCAGAATACCGTCGATAAGTCCCCGCCAGCCCGCGTGAACCGCGGCCACTTCCTTGCCATCTTTGCGGCAAAAAATCACCGGCAGGCAGTCCGCGGTAAAGACGGCCAGCAGAATACCGGGTACGGAGGTGATAAACCCGTCAGCTTCGCCGCAATCCTGTCCGGGCTGAGTTACATCCACAATCCGGGTGCCATGAACCTGTTTCTTTTCCGGTCGTGTGGCTTCAAAGGCTTTCAGATGAGCAGGGAGCAAGGATTCTTTATCGCCGAAGCCATGTGAAATGCCGGGGATATGGCTGAGTAAAACTGAGCTGTCACTCATCTCGTGTCTCGGTCAGGAAAATGATATCGCTTCAGTGTAGCTGCCTTTTATGCGGATTTTCCAGCAGTTGCAACCTCAGTGCACCTTCTTTAGACTTACCTCTATTGCGAACTTTCGCCTCCTCAGACTTTCCTTGCAGGTTTTCTTCATGACGTATCAGTGCCCGCTTTGTTTCCAGCCGCTTACGCTGACAGGTCAGCAATGGTGTTGCCCGGCCAATCATCAGTTTGATCATGCCAAAGAGGGTTACGTGAATCTGATGCCCGTACAGCACAAACGCTCGAAGCAACCAGGTGACAGTCCGGAAATGATGATATCCCGTCGTGCATTTCTTGATGCTGGTCATTATCAGCCTTTACGGGACCGTCTGTCGGATATCCTCGATGAAGTCATTCCGGAAGATGCCCAGGCATTACTGGATATCGGCTGCGGGGAAGGGTATTACACCGCGGCTTTCGCGGACCGGTTAATGCAGCACCGCGCGCTGAAAGTCTATGGTCTGGACGTGGCTAAAGTGGCTATCCGTTATGCTGCCAAACGCTATCACGACGTGTCATTTTGTGTGGCTTCCAGCCACCGCTTGCCCTTTGCCGACAGCTCTCTGGACGCGGTCATTCGCATTTATGCGCCGTGTAAGGCTCAGGAGCTTTACCGGGCCATCAAACCCGGTGGTTTGGTGGTGACAGTCGCGCCGGGGCCGCGTCACTTATACCAGCTGAAGGGGCTGATTTATCAGGATGTACAATTGCATGCCGACCTGGATGAGCAACTGGATGGTTTTGAGCGGATCAGCACCGAAGCGCTGGCGTATAACATGAGTCTTTCGGGCGCACAGGCATTTGATTTGTTGCAGATGACGCCTTTTGCATGGCGGGCAACAGAGGAAGTGATGGCTGACTTAAAAGCTCAGACGGCCTTTGAGTGTGAAACAGATTTTCTCATCAGAATACATCAGCGCGTCTTAGCTTAAATAGCCCAGATGCTCGAGCAGGATATTCAGTCCTGTTCCGATCAGCACCACGCCCCCTAAAACTTCGGCCCAATTGCCTAAAAGCGGGCCGATAAAGCGCCCGACCATAATTCCCAACGTGGACATCAGCAGGGTTGCCATACCGATAAAGAGCGCGGTATGGATGATGTTCACTTCCAGTAACGCTAATCCTACGCCAATTGCCAGCGCATCCAGACTTGTGCCAACCGCCGTGGCAGCCAGGATCCAGAAACTATGGCGTGTTGCAGTTGTGTGGACGTCATCCGGTTTATCTTTCAGCCCTTCAACAATCATTCGTGTGCCAAGAATGGACAGCAGGATAAAGGCGACCCAATGACTCCATTGCATGATGTATTGACTGGCAAATAAGCCCAGCCCCCAGCCAATTAGCGGTGTAATTGCTTCTATTACACCGAAAATCAGGCCAGTACGGAGAGCTTCACGCAGGCAAGGGCGATGAAGGACAGCACCTTTACCAATGGACGCGGCAAAGGCATCCATCGACATGCCAAAAGCCAAAATAAGCGTTGCGGATAAGTTCACGAGTATACCCCCCAAATAACGGCGCAACCTTATCATGATATTTTTATGCAGAACAACACCAAATAAATAAGGGGTTTTATATTCTGGAGTGAATTAATATTTGCAGATAAAAGGGATTTTAAATGTAGGGTTAAATAACAATCAGGTTAGTGCGGGAATATTAGAGATAAGCTTAAGAAGTAAAGCCATAAATATACCTATGGCTATAACTGATAGTCTTGTGTTAGTTTTATAAATTATTGATTTTCAACCATTAACTTGTAAATTCTTTCCAGGTCATCAAGTTCATTAACGCGAATTAATAACTTTTTCTGTTCTAGTTCAAATACCAGGACACCATCTTCTGAAAGGTTCATGCTACGGATCCTGTCATAAGTGATGAAGGTATTGGCAAAATAAAAACCCTTCGGTTTGAACAGCATCTTTGGCCAGCGGATGAACGAGAGGTAGAAAGCAATCAGGCCAAGACCAATTAACAGATAATTCGTTAGGACAGTACCATTAGCATGGATATTGTTATAAAGCAGGATCGCCAGCAGACCGATGAAAATAATGGAATCCAGTTTATTGCGGCGTCTTAGATTCACACGCAGGCGCGTTTCACCATTTTTAGTTCCCATGATGAACTCATCGTAGATGGCGTAGGCCAGCAACAGGAGGATGAAGAGCGCGAGGACAATATCGGTAACAGACATGAAAACTCCAGCTTACGGCCACAAAAGGCAAATTAAAAACAGCAAAATCAGGTCATAAAAAAACCGGGGGAATGACCCCCCGGTTGAGTGGTTATCAGAGACCTAACAGGCCAATCCAGTAACCGAAGATACCGATGGCGAAGAAGCCAACGATGATCCACAAGGCGTTCACTTTCTTACGCAGCAGCCACATACAACCGAAGGTCAGCAGTAATGGCACCAGGCCTGGCATCAGCTGATCCAGAATCGTCTGGACAGTGGTGACCGTGGTATGGCCTGTCTGGTCGGTGATTTTTGATACCACCAGTGGAATGTTAACGTGCGTCCACTTGTTAACCAGGGCGCCCATGACAAAGAGGCCGAGAATTGACGCCCCCTCGGTCAGTTTCTGCAGGAAACCGCCGCCCATATCGTTAACGATATCGACACCTTTTTTGTAGCCATAAGACACGCCGTAGTAGCGGGTCAGCAGACGTACAAGGTTAAACAGAATGAAGAACAGCAACGGCCCCAGCAGGCTACCGGTCATCGCGATACCCGCACCCAGTGCAGCAAACACCGGACGAACAGTACCCCAGAAGATCGGGTCACCCACACCAGCCAGAGGCCCCATCAGACCGACTTTAAGGCCGTTGATGGCCGCGTCGTCAATAGGTGCGCCGTTGGCACGCTGTTCTTCCATCGCCAGCGTAACACCCAGTACAGGGGCTGCAACGTAAGGATGGGTGTTAAAGAATTCCAGATGGCGTTTGATAGCCGCTTTGCGATCGTCGTTATTTTCAGGGTAGAGACGACGGATGGCAGGCACCATACAGAAGCAGAAGCCCAGAGCCTGCATACGTTCGAAGTTCCATGACCCCTGGAAAAGGTTGGAGCGCATAAACACACCGCGAATATCGCTGGCCGTGAGTTTTTTAACTGCAGTTTGATCAACCATGTCCTTCACCCTTAATCCAATTCGTTGTCGAGATCGTTAACACCCGGTGCAGCCGCTGCCTGCGCAGACTTGTTGTATTTCGGGCTCAACTGGATGTAAAGAACAGCCATCACCACACCAATCACACCCAGTGCAACCAGGTTGAAGTTGGTGAATGCGGCAGTAACGAAACCAAGGTAGAAGAATGGCATCAGGTAGCCAGCACGCATCATGTTGATAACCATGGCGTAACCAACCACAACGATCATACCACCGGCAATGTTCAGACCGTTGGTGACCACTTCAGGGATTGAAGCCAGCAGGTCGTGAACAATCGCAGTACCCACAGACACAGCAACAATCACAGCAGGGATTGCGATACGCATTGCCTGGAGGATCAGCGCGGAAACGTGGATCCAGGTAATGGCGTTCAGGTTACCTTTCTCAGCCGCTTTATCCGCTGCGTGCTGGAAGGCAACAGTGATAGTACGAACGATAATGGTTAATACCTGACCGGCAGCCGCCAGCGGGATAGCCAGTGCGATACCGGCACCGACAGACTGTCCGCCTGCGATAACCAGAATGGTAGAGATGATAGAGGCGAGGGCGGCATCCGGCGCAACAGCAGCACCGATGTTCATCCAGCCAAGTGCAATCATTTCCAACGTACCGCCGATGATGATCCCGGTTTTAACATCACCAAGAACAAAACCAATCAAAGTACAGGCAACTAACGGGCGGTGAAACTGAAATTCATCCAGGATCGAACCCATCCCGGCAATACATGCAACAATAAATATCAGCACAATTTGTAGTGTGGTGATCTCCATTGCACTTCTCCTATGACCAAAGGACGCTGAGTATAAACAGGCACATCAGGCAGATAACGTTGAGGGAATCTGCACATTCGCGATGTGCTTATTAATTCATCTTATTAATGAGATCCATCATCTTGAGGCGAGAGTCTGTAGAAACTTTACGCACTTCAAGTTCGATACCTTTTTCATTCAATTTCTTGAACGCTTCGATATCTTTTTCGTCGACAGACACTGCGTTATTCACCTGAGTTTTACCCTGACGGAAAGCCATACCACCGATGTTTACGGAGGTAATTTTCACGCCACCCTCAACTAAACGCAGAACGTCAGTCGGGTTAGTGAATAACAACATCACGCGATCGCCAGCGTATTTTGGGTTATCCCAGACACGGATGGCTTTTGCGACGTCAACAACGTGTGCAGTAACACCAGGAGGAGCAACCTGAGTCAGCAACGTTTTACGCACGGTATCGGCAGCCACTTCGTCGCTGACAACAATAATGCGGGTTACGTTGGTTTCTTTGGTCCAGCGGGTCGCGACCTGACCATGAATCAAACGGTCATCGATACGGGCAAGGCCGATCTTCATATGGTCGTTCGGACCGGCAGGTTTAGCCGGGGCGGCTGCTTTTGGCGCAGGTGCGGCAGCAGGGGCCTGGGCAGCAGGTTCAGGGGCTTTAAGCGCTTTCACGCCGATACGACCTGTTTCTACTGCAATGGCAACCAGTTCTGCGAAAGAAGGGTTGTCATCGCGAGCCATGAAAGTCTCTGCCAGCATTGGGATATTGACACCGGTGACAACTTCGTAATTTTCTTTATCGACAACAATACGGCTGGCGGCATTGAACGGGCTGCCCCCCCAGGTGTCGACCAGGAAAAGGACGCCGCTGCTGGTGTCTAAACTACCCAACTTTGCCGTGTACTTTTCGATCAGGGTTTCGGCGTTCTCGCCGGGAACGAAATCGATATAGGCGACATTATCTTGTTCACCTAAAATCATTTCCGCTGTTTTCAGCAGCTGCTCAGCTGCTGACCCGTGCGTGCCGATGATAATAGCAATACTCACTCGCTACCTCCTCTGTTAACTCTTGAAAAGAGTTATGCACATAAGTAATGGTGCTGATGATATCCGCCCGTTTTTATTCCTGAGGCGGACAGGGCATTCCCTGCGTACTAACGTTCCTTAATTTCTGATAAGACTGCAAAACAGTAAAATTGCAGAACCTCAACAGGTTGTGCGACGTGATTTATTTTAGTGTGCGAAAAAATAATTTTTGTGACGGTTGTCCGTTATTGAACGACGTATTGTGAATACGTTTTCACATTGCACATTAAAACAGCATAGATGTTTCAAAATGATGCGGATCGTAAAAAATCACACTTTATTCAAATAATCATTCCTGATAGAGTGATTTTCCGAATCATTGAACAGGAGTACCGGGCCTCAGCCCTCCCTATGGACTGTCACCGACGTCACTATTCTTCGCACTATCACCTCATTCTTACCGGCAAATACGCCCCACTGGGCCTGATTACTGCCGCACTGAAACCGCTTTCATCTGAGATTTTTATCGTGACCGCCTCTGGCATGTCTTCTGACCGCCGGACGTCACGCGTTTCTTTGCGTCATTTTTCTTTAACTCATTGCGGAGTCTGACATGGAATTTTTGATGGACCCTTCAATTTGGGTCGGTTTGCTGACGCTTGTTGTCCTGGAAATTGTTCTGGGTATCGACAACCTTGTTTTTATTGCCATTCTTGCGGATAAACTGCCGCCTAAGCAGCGCGATAAGGCCCGTATTATCGGCCTTTCGCTGGCGCTGATTATGCGTCTGGGCCTGCTGTCGCTGATTTCGTGGATGGTCAAACTGACCACGCCGCTGTTCAGCATTGCGCAGTTCAGTTTCTCGGGGCGGGATCTGATCCTGCTGGTCGGTGGTCTGTTCCTGTTATTTAAAGCCACCACCGAGCTGCATGAGCGGCTGGAAGGGCATGACGAACAGGGAACACCGAACCGCGGCTATGCCAGTTTCTGGTCGGTTGTGGCGCAGATTGTGGTGCTCGACGCTGTCTTCTCGCTGGATGCCGTGATAACTGCAGTCGGTATGGTGAATAATCTGGCTGTGATGATGACCGCCGTGGTGATCGCCATGGGTGTGATGCTGCTTGCGTCTAAATCGCTGACGCGTTTTGTGAACAATCATCCGACGGTAGTGGTGCTGTGTCTCAGCTTCCTGCTGATGATTGGTCTGAGCCTGATAGCGGAAGGTTTTGGCTTCCATATTCCTAAGGGCTACCTGTACGCGGCGATCGGCTTCTCCATTCTGATTGAACTGTTCAACCAGATTGCACGCCGTAACTTCCTGAAAAGCCAGTCTAACCGTCCGATGCGTGAGCGCACCGCCGAGGCCATTCAGCGCCTGATGGGCGGGAAACGTCAGCATCAGAATGAAGATGAGCCAGTCGGTGATGTACTGCCTGCATCAGAAGCTTTTGCAGAAGAAGAGCGCCATATGATAACGGGCGTTCTGACGCTGGCATCGCGTACATTGCGTACTATTATGACGCCGCGCACCGAGATTTCATGGGTGGACTGCGAAAAGTCACCGGCTGAAATCCGCAGTCAGCTGCTGGATACGCCGCACAGTTTGTTCCCGATCTGCCGTCATTCTCTGGATGATGTCATCGGTGTAGTACGTGCGAAAGACCTGCTGGTGGCGCTGGAGAACGGCGAAAACATCGTGGCTTTCGCCGAAAAAACGCCGCCGATTGTGGTGCCGGAGACCATGGATGTGATCAATCTGCTGGCGGTATTACGTAAAGCCAGGGGGCGTCTGGTGGTCGTAAACAATGAGTTTGGTGTGATTCAGGGGCTTGTCACGCCGCTGGACGTGCTGGAAGCCATTGCCGGTGAGTTCCCGGACGAAGATGAAATGCCGGATGTGATTGCTGACGGTGAGTCATGGATTGCGAAAGGCGGGACAGACTTACACCTTCTTCAGCAAGTTCTCGACGTGAACAATCTGGTAAATGCGGATGATGATTTTGCTTCGCTGGCCGGATTGCTGCTGTCGAAATCAGGCCAGATGCCGGTTGCCGGTGAAGTGATTGAAATGGCGTCGCTGCACTTTGAGATCCTTGAGGTGACAGACTATCGCATCGAGCGTGTCCGCATCACCCGGATTAAGTCAGAAGATCAGTGGGACGAAAGCCACTAAATCTGGCGCAATGCCTGAAGGTAAAACGGCGACTCCGGTCGCCGTTTTTTATGCCTGAAATAGTGTGAATACTTGGGGTCAGTCGGAACCCTGAACGTCCTGAGGTTCCATATTTTGGGTCGATTTCTGATAACGCTCCAGCCAGACGGGGAAAACTTCTACCGGCATCGGGCGTGCAAAGTAGTAGCCCTGCAAAGAATCCACTCTGCGTTTACGCAGATAATCAACCTGTTCGCGGGTTTCCACCCCTTCAGCAATCAGCTTTAAATTCAGCCGCTGCGCCAGCGTAATAATGGTGTCCGTGACCGTCGCGTTGATAGCATCGGTTCCGATGGATGCTGTGAATGCCTGGTCAATCTTCAGCACATCCGGATTCAGCGTTTTGAGATAACTCAGTGAACTGTGGCCGGTACCAAAATCATCAATAGCCAGCAGAATTCCCATTTCCTTGAGCTGCGAAATTTCCGCGGCACGCAGTTCCTGAAGACGCGTGCGCTCGGTCAGTTCAAGCATCAGTGAGACAGAAGGCTGAGCCGGAAGCCACAGCTTGCGGATATCATCCACAATTTCCATATTATTGAAATGCTGCGCTGCTACGTTAATGCTGACATAAAAGCCTGGAGTCGCCGGGAAGACCGCCAGATTATCGGCAACGGTTTTAATCAGATAGCGGGTAAGTGAGATGATTAACCCGTGCTGTTCTGCCAGCGGAATAAATACATCAGGCGACACCCATTCCTGCCTGCGGTTTTTCCAGCGCATCAGCGTTTCCACACCAATACAGCGGCCGTCATCGCTGTTAATAATCGGCTGGCAATAGACCTTAAATTCGCGGTGTGAAATGCCGTGGCTGATCGGATAGGCCAGACTGATCCTGCTGCCGGAAAGCAGATAAACCGCGGTGGCCGTCAGTAAACTGATTAACACCGAAAGCGGTAAATGTGAGGGGAGTTCATTCCAGGCCAGTTCGCTGGCTTTTTCTCCGAAGATGGAGACAGAGAAATCATATTTTTGCGATCTCTCACTCAGCAGAGGAGGGTACGGAAGATCGTCGCTGCTGATGATGTCCTTTTTGCCATACTCGAGATATTGCTTACCAACGTTCAAAACGATATGGCTGGCATAGGGCGGTTGCGGTTCGAGCAGGAAATTCGACAATATGCCAATATTATAAACAAACAGTTCGCCGTTACGGTTATCCGGTGTTGAGGGATTCCAGAGAACCAGTGTCGGGGTATCGACACGGCTCCATTTCGAAGCCCGCAGTTCAAGTTGCGTCAGGCCCTGAGAAAATGACGGCAAAATGTCGTTGAGGCTGAGATCCAGCGCACCGACCAGACTTGAACAGGTGATTTTACCGTCACTGACCAGGCTGATAGAGCGTAATGTCTGCAGCCGGGCGACTTTTTGCTGAAGTAACGATTGCAGGACGCTGCAGCCAAGCGTCTGATCCAGAGGCGTTGATTTTCCGGCAGGTGACGCCGGTTCGAGTAGTTTTTCCAGCTTCTGAACGGTGTGCAGCGCGACACGTTGCTGGTCTTCTGCGATGACCTGTGCTTGTTCGTAAATACGAATGCCAAGAGTCAGAAGCAAAGTACATATCCCCATCGCGCAGGCAAGCGCAATGCGATAGTAGCGATACTTCGCAAGTCCGGTCTGGGAGAACAGCATCGTTCTAATCCTTTTTATCCCGTGTTAATTGCAGGCTCAAATTATTTTTTTAAAGGTTTACCGATGCGTAACAGCCAGTGTGTTTTTATTGATAGTAGCTGTAAATCGTCGGATGCTCAGCCTGAGTTGCGGAAAATACACTCAGTTTCTGAGTGGAAATTAAAGAAAGTCAGCCTAAGTGACGTTGTCACTTATATTTTCCCCGAGGAACCTGGCCTGTATTTTTCTGTATTAAGAGACTCAACGATCGGGAAAATCAGGCGGAAAACAGCATGCCGTACCGGCGGGGTATAATGCAAGTGACACATCCATTATGTTTCGATAATACAACAGGTTGTCATTAACGAAGGTTTTATTGCTGCCAGCTTTGGTCCAGATGGTATTTCCTGCGGTAACCCGGCTAAAAACGCTTCAGCTGAAGAACCGCAGGAAACTACCAATGCGAAAGTAAAATCAGTCGCACTGAACCTTAATCGCCAGACCACCACGCGACGTTTCACGGTATTTTGAATTCATATCTTTACCGGTTTCGTACATGGTTTCGATCACTTTATCCAGAGACACTCTTGGCTCGCTGGTGCGGCGCAGTGCCATCCGGGCAGCGTTAATCGCTTTCACCGATGCAATGGCATTACGCTCAATGCACGGCACCTGAACCTGTCCGGCTACCGGATCACAAGTCAGACCGAGGTTGTGTTCCATACCAATTTCGGCAGCGACACACACCTGCTCAGGGCTGCCGCCCAGCAATTCCGTCAGACCTGCTGCCGCCATCGAACAGGCTACGCCCACTTCGCCCTGACAACCGACTTCTGCACCAGAAATCGACGCATTCATTTTATACAAAATGCCGATAGCGCCGGAGGTCAGGAAATAGCGCAGGTAAATGTCAGGGCTGACCGACTGAATAAACTGGTCATAATAGGCCAGTACCGCCGGCACAATGCCGCACGCACCGTTGGTTGGCGCAGTCACTACGCGTCCGCCAGCGGCATTTTCTTCGTTAACCGCCAGCGCAAACATATTCACCCAGTCGATCACGTTCATCGGATCACTGGAAAGCTTGTCGTTTGACACCAGCATCCGGCGCAGGGCAGACGCACGGCGCGGTACCCGCAGCGGCCCCGGCAACACGCCTTCGGTGTTCAGACCACGATCGATACACACCTGCATGGTGTGCCAGATCTTCTCGAAATACTGGTCGATCTCCTGCTTACTGTGTTGCGCCAGCTCGTTCTTCATCACCAGCCCGGATAATGACAGGCCGGTTTCCTTACATTTCGCCAGCATTTCACTGGCCGAATTAAAGCTGTAAGGCACCGTAACTTCGTCGAGAACCGGCTGACCGAAGTGTTCGTCATCGACAATAAAACCGCCGCCGACGGAATAATACGTTTTGCTGTAAATCATTTTATCGCCAGCAAACGCATGGATTTGCATGGCGTTCTCATGGCGTGGCAAATTCTCACCGCGGAACACCATGCCGGTATCACGCGGGAAATCTACTTCATGCTGAGTGGTGCCCAGCGGCAGACGCTCACGTTGCTCAACGTCGCGGATAAAGTGGGGAATTCCGTCAATGTCGACGGTGTCTGGCTGATTACCGGCCAGGCCTAGAATAATGGCGATATCTGTGTGGTGGCCTTTGCCTGTCAGAGACAAAGAACCAAAAACGTCCACGGCGACACGCGTAACGGCAGGCATCATGCCCTTTTCCAGCAGGTCATCAGCGAACTGTTTACCGGCTTTCATCGGGCCCAAAGTATGGGAACTGGAAGGGCCAATCCCGACCTTGAACATGTCGAAAACGCTAATCACGTCGAATACTCCTGTAATAGATTGCGGCAGGGAACGGGATCCCTGGCTTCCATAAATGAACGACAGCGAGATTTCGTCTTTATGGACGGCTCTCTTGTTCTTATGGATAGACTTATAGTTTAAAAGGGCTGAGAGGCAAAAGTTTCATTTTTCGCATGAAATAAACTTATTTGATGCAAAAGTGTGATCGCTATGTAATCAGAGCGCTCAGACTTCGACCTGTCCGGCGAGCTGACGGATGATAGCGGCGGTGAGACCCCAGACAAATTGCTGCTGATACCAGGACAAATAAACGCGGTGATGAATGCCCCGGCGATGAATATCCAGAGGGTGATAACGTGCCAGATCAAAAGCTTCACGCAGCGGCATTTCAAACAACTCGGCGACTTCATCTTCAGCCGGATGCAGCGGCACATCGACGGGTAACAGCCCCACTACCGGTGTGACCCGGAAACCGCTGCTGCTATCCTGCGGCGAAAGTGTGCCTAATACATAAACCTGTTCAGGCGGAATGGCGACTTCTTCCTGCGCTTCACGCAAGGCCGTGGCGATAATCGACGCATCACAAGCATCCGCCGCGCCGCCGGGAAAGGCGACTTGTCCCGCGTGTTTGCGCAGCTGGTCGGAGCGTCGTGTCAGTAACAGCGTAGGTTCAGGGCGGCAAATGATCGGGATCAGCACCGCAGCGTGACGGGTTCCGCGCAGCGCTGGTGCGGGCTGGCGAGGTTGCTGCAACTGAAAGCGCAATATGAAATCTTCAACAGCCGGGGAAAGTGTCTGAATTGGCGCATGTTGTTCCAGCAAAGTCACGATGATGCTTCTCCTAACTGAGGCAGAATACGGGCAATCTTATCAAAGGTTTCCTGATATTCTGCCTGTTCCTCACTGTCCGCCACAATCCCGCCGCCTGCCCAGCAATGAATTTTTCCCTGCGACGTGAGTAACGTGCGGATGGTAATGTTGCTGTCCATGGTGCCGCAACAGCTGATATACGCGATGCTGCCACAATAGCCGTTGCGGCGATGTGGCTCGAGCTCTTCGATGATTTCCATTGCACGCACTTTCGGTGCGCCGGTAATGGAACCGCCGGGGAAACAGACGCGTAACAAGGCCGCAGGATGGCAATCTTGCGGTAACTGCGCAGTGATGGTGCTGACCAGATGATGCACCGCTGGGAACGGTTCAACCACAAACAGTTCCGGCACGCGCACGCTGCCAGGCACGGCGACGCGCCCGATATCATTACGCAGCAAATCGACAATCATCAGGTTCTCGGCACGATCTTTCTCCGATCCTGCCAGCCTTTCTGCCTGTCGTGCATCTTCTGTCGGATCTTCACAGCGTGGGAGGGTACCTTTAATTGGCCGCGTCTGGATCTGGTTTTCTTTAAGCCAGATAAAACGTTCCGGCGACAGACTGAGAACGGTGTTTTCCGGCAGACGTAAAAACGCAGAAAAAGGCGCGCGGTTGGCCTGATTCAGACGCAGAAAAGCCTGCCATTCATCCCCGCTGTAATCCGTTGAAAAGCGTTGCGCCAGATTGATCTGATAACAATCGCCGTCGCGGATATATTCCTGAATCTGCCTGAACTTTTGACCGTATTCTTCGCGGCTCATATTCGCCTGCCACGGCGCATTCAGCCGGAAAGGCGCTGATGCAGAGCGGATTTTCTGATGCTCATCAAGCCAGTGTAAACGTGCAGAAATATCGCCATGACAAATCAATGTCAAACGCTGCAAATGATGATCGGCGATCAGCGCCCAGTTATAAATCCCGACAGCCATATCGGGCAACTCAATATCGCGTATCGCGATTTGCGGCAGATCCTCAACGCGACGCCCTAAATCATAGCCGAACAGCCCGAGAGCGCCACCGAGAAACGGAAAGTCAGGCGAGCTTTCTGCGTGTAATCCGCAAGCAGTCAGCTGCTCCTCAAGCAAGGCGAAGGGATCGTCCTGCCGGCATTGTTCCACGCCATTTTTTTCAATCTGCGTCAGCCCGCCACGGGTGGTCAATGTTATCAGCGGATCCGCCACCAGAATATCGAAACGGTTATGCTGATGCTGTGCTGCACCTGAGTGCAAAAGCATTGCCCAGGGCAGGGCGGAAAGCGGTGTGAAGCGCTCTGTCAGTGCATCTTGATGATAAGGTAAGGAGTGAAAAACAACGGACTGGGTGGCTTGCATGGCTGGTATAAGCTTCTCTGGCGCGATGACGTATTTTAGGCCGATCCTAACACAGAACTGAGGGGCTGAAAGCAGCGCAGGCGATTTGCCTTATTTAGGCGTATACTGTGCAACCCCGCCTTGCGCGGGCTTTATTTATCACCAGTACAACAGGACACTCCCATGCTGACAGGTATGCCTTCATTATCACATCATGAACAAGAACAGGCCGCCGATCGTATCCGCCAGTTAATGGAAAACGGCATGAGCAGCGGCGAAGCCATTGCGACCGTTGCAGAAGAAATTCGCGAAACGCATAAAGGCGACCGCGTAACCGTCATTTTTGATGACGAAGACGAATAAAACTGACTGACGGTTTGCGTCACTGCTTACGTCATGACAAAGAAAAACCGGACCCTTTTCAGGCGTCCGGTTTTTTTTCGTCTCAGCGTTCTGAATCGTCTAGCCTTTAACAACCACCGCAGCGGCCGCTTTTTTCGCCTGTTCCACGGCGTCTTCAACATTGTCTGCAATCGCCAGCGCCACGCCCAGACGACGCTTACCGCTGATTTCCGGCTTGCCGAACAGACGAACCTGATTGTAGCCCGTCAGCGCATTTTCCAGACCGCTGAACGTGACGTTATTGCTGGTCAGTTCCGGCAGAATCACGGCAGATGCAGAAGGGCCGAACTGGCGGATTTTACCCACAGGTAGGCCGAGGAACGCGCGCACATGCAGCGCAAACTCGGACAGATCCTGAGAAATCAGCGTCACCATACCGGTGTCGTGCGGGCGAGGGGAGACTTCGCTGAAAATCACTTCGTCTCCGCACACGAACAGCTCAACGCCGAACAGGCCTTTGCCGCCCAGCGCTTTCACCACTTTCTCCGCGATGTCTTTTGCACGCTGCAATGCCAGCTCAGTCATCTGCTGTGGCTGCCAGGATTCGCGGTAATCGCCGTCTTCCTGACGGTGTCCGATTGGCGCGCAGAAATGAATGCCATCAACAGCGCTGATGGTCAGTAAAGTGATTTCGAAATCAAACTTCACCAGTCCTTCAACAATCACGCGTCCGCCGCCTGCACGGCCGCCTTGCTGCGCGTAATCCCATGCGGTCTGCAACTGATCGGCGCTGCGGATCAGGCTCTGGCCTTTACCGGAAGAACTCATGACCGGCTTGATAATGCACGGATAACCGATGGCATCGACGGCCTGACGGAAAGCCGCTTCATTATCAGCGAACTGATACGTCGATGTCGGTAATTCCAGGGTTTCAGCGGCCAGACGGCGAATGCCTTCGCGGTTCATGGTGAGCCGGGTCGCTTCGGCGCAAGGCACCACGTTGTGGCCCTGTTTTTCCAGCTCAACCAGCATGCTGGTTGCGATGGCTTCGATTTCAGGCACGATAAAATCAGGGCGTTCACTTTCGATAACTGCTTTCAACGCGTCGCCGTCAAGCATGTTAATCACATGACTGCGATGAGCGACCTGCATCGCCGGTGCATCGGCGTAGCGGTCAACGGCGATCACTTCCAGGCCAAGACGCTGACATTCGATGGCCACTTCTTTACCCAGCTCGCCAGAGCCTAATAACATGACGCGGGTGGCGCCGGTGCGCAGTGCAGTACCAATGGTTAACATAGCTTCGTACCCAGATCTGTGATGAGTGAAAACAGGAATTTCGGCGCGCAGTATATCTGAAATAAACGGCGACGAAAACGATTGCGCGGCACGTCAGGTAAAATTCTCTGTGCAACAAAAATGTGTTTTACAGGATTTTTTTCAGCCTGTTTTCTGCTGTTTAAGGCAGCCGGTGAGCGTCTCTGTTATCATTTAGCCAAACCATGGCGTCAGGCTTCCTGCCGCTGCCCCGATTTTTGCCTCACATAAAGAGTTATCGCCTTGAGCACGCATTCCTTTTCTGCCCTGACATTGCCCGCTGAGCAACTTTCCAACCTGAATGAACTGGGTTACACCGAAATGACCCCGATTCAGGAAGCCTCTTTGCCTGCCATTCTGCAAGGTCAGGACGTTCGCGCTAAAGCCAAAACCGGCAGCGGTAAAACGGCCGCCTTTGGTATTGGTTTGCTGAACAGCATTACCGTTTCACAGTTTGTTGCTCAGGCGCTGGTGCTGTGTCCGACTCGTGAACTGGCCGATCAGGTCAGTAAAGAGTTACGTCGTCTGGCGCGATTTACCCAGAACATCAAAATTCTGACCCTGTGTGGCGGCCAGGCGATCGGGCCCCAGCTCGAATCCCTGGTCCATCCGCCGCACATTGTGGTGGGTACGCCGGGCCGTATTCAGGAACACCTGCGTAAAGGCACGCTCAAGCTCGACGAGCTGAAAGTGCTGGTGCTGGATGAAGCTGACCGCATGCTGGACATGGGCTTTAGTGAAGATATCGAGGATGTCGTCAGCTATACGCCGCAGGACCGCCAGACGTTGCTGTTCTCCGCGACCTATCCGGACGGCATTGAGCGCATCAGTTCCAAATTCCAGCGTCAGCCGCTGAAGGTTGAAATCGAAGGTGAAGATGACATTGCCGATATTCAGCAAATCTTCATTGAAGCCGGTAAGCAACAGCGTTTATCCCTGCTGGCTGCGGTGCTGTATCAGTATCAGCCAACGTCCTGCGTGGTGTTCTGTAATACCAAGCGTGACTGTCAGGATGTTTGTGATGACCTGAAAGCGAAAGGCATCAGCGCGCTGGCGCTGAATGGCGACCTTGAACAGCGTGATCGCGATCGCGTGCTGGTACGTTTCTCCAACGGCAGTTGCCGTGTGCTGGTAGCGACAGACGTGGCCGCGCGCGGGCTGGACATTAAACAGCTGGGACTGGTGATCAACTACGAGCTGTCTTTCGATCCGGAAGTTCACGTTCACCGCGTGGGGCGTACCGGCCGTGCAGGAACGAGCGGTCTGGCCGTCAGCCTGGTGACGCCGCAGGAAATGCCGCGTGTGACCGCGCTGGAAGATTATACCCGTCAGCGTTTCACCTGGCAGCCTGCTGCTCAGGCGCTGGCCGCAACGCCGGTGGCGCTGGATCCTGAAATGGCGACATTGTGTATTGATGGCGGCCGCAAAGCCAAAATCCGTCCCGGCGACATTCTCGGTGCGCTGACCGGCGATGCTGGGCTGACCGCTGCTGAAGTCGGTAAAATCGATATGTTCCCGGTTCACGCCTATGTGGCGATCCGCCAGAAAAGCGCGAAGAAAGCATTGCAGCGTTTGCAGGAAGGGAAAATCAAAGGCAAAAACTGTAAGGCCATCATTTTACGATAAAGGTTTGCGCTGATAACTTTTCGCTACCGGCTTATCTTTGAATCGAACGTCATGTTGTTAATGTTGTGTTATTGCCTTGTTGAGGATTATATTATCTAACGCAAGCGATGACCTTGCAATTGGTAGGGCTATTATTTTTAAGGTCCACGGCTCCGGCAAGGTCAACTGGATGAACGACAAAGACTGGGAAGACGAACGATGAAAAAGTTAATCTTGGGCGTTGTGATGGCCGTTGCAGGAATGAGCAGCCTGAGCCAGGTCGCACAGGCTGATGAACCCGAAGTGAGAACGGCAACGGTGACACCGTGCGCCACGGCCACCAAAGATGACGTGGCCGCGCTGGTAAAACGTGATTTCCTGCAAAATCGTATTCCGCGCTGGGATGCGGATAAAAAAGTGCTCGGCACTTCCACGCCGGTCGCGTGGGTGGTGACCGACAGTATCAGCGGCAGTAATGCGAAATGGGATATCCCGCTGAAAGTGCGTGGTGATCACACCGATAAAACCTATCAGGTGACCCTCAACTGTCAGATTGGCGAAATCAGCTACAGCGCGCCGTTATAAGCACCGACTGCGTCCGTTAACTCCTTAGCGGACGCATTATTTCCCCCGCATTGACGTCTCTTGGTTTCCCTGTCTAAACCTGTCACTCTTGTCACACCGCAAAGAGGACAAAGAGATCCCGAGATGATGACACCTCCAAAGGCTGAAAAACGCCCGCAAACCCTGAGTATTCACGGTGATGACCGTGTCGATAATTATTACTGGCTGCGTGACGATGACCGCGCCGATCCTCAGGTTCTGGCCTATCTCACGGCTGAAAATGAATTTACTGAACAGGCCATGCAGCCACAGCAGGCATTGCGTGAAACGCTGTACGGCGAAATGGTGGCGCGAATTGCGCAGCAGGATCATTCTGTTCCTTACGTGAAACACGGTTATCGCTATCAGACCCGTTATGAGCCGGGCAACGAATACGCCATCTATCTGCGCCAGCCTGCCGCCGGACAAGAAAACTGGAGTACACTGATTGATGGCAATGAGCGCGCCAAAGACAGTGAGTTTTACACGCTGGGTGGTCTGGATATCAGTCCTGATAATCGACTCATGGCCGTGGCGGAAGATTTTCTTTCCCGCCGTCAGTACGATATCCGTATCAAAAAACTCGATGACGAAACCTGGACAGACGATCTGTTAAAAAACACCTCCGGCAGCAGCGAATGGGCTAACGATTCTCAGACGCTGTATTACGTGCGCAAACACAAGAAAACGTTGCTGCCGTATCAGGTTTATCGCCACGTGGTCGGCACGGATCCGAAAACCGACAAGCTGGTGTACGAAGAAAAAGACGACACGTTTTACGTCGGACTGGATAAAACCACGTCTGAAAAATACATTCTGATCCACCTCGACAGCACCACGACTTCCGAGATCCTGCTGCTGGATGCCGATGATCCGCAGGCCAAACCGCAGGTATTTCTTTCACGTCGTAAAGATCATGAATACGCCCTCGATCATTACCTTGGGCATTTCTACATCCGTTCCAATAAAGACGGCAAAAACTTCGGACTTTATAAGAGTGGAGATGGCGTGGAAGCCAACTGGCAGACGCTGATTGCACCGCGCATTGAAGTGATGCTGGAAGGCTTCAGTCTGTTCCGTGACTGGCTGGTGGTGGAAGAGCGTCATCAGGGGCTCACGCAGTTGCGTCAGATCCACTGGAAATCCGGTGAGGAAAAATCACTGGCGTTCGACGATCCGACGTATACCACCTGGCTGGCATACAATCCGGAACCGGATACGTCCTTACTGCGTTATGGCTATTCCTCGATGACTATGCCGAGCTCGTTGTTTGAACTGGATCTCGATACGCATGAACGTACCTTGCTTAAACAGCAGGAAGTAAAAGATTTCGATGCAGACAATTATCGCAGCGAACGTGTCTGGGTTACGGCGCGCGATGGTGTGAAAGTGCCGGTGTCGCTGGTGTATCGTCGTGAGTTGTTTAAGCCGAATGAAAATCCGTTGCTGGTGTACGGCTACGGTTCTTATGGCAGCAGCATGGATCCGGCATTCAGCGGCAGTCGCCTGAGCTTGCTGGATCGCGGTTTTGTTTTTGCACTGGCGCATATTCGCGGCGGGGCAGAGCTGGGGCAGCAATGGTACGACGACGGTAAGCTGTTCAATAAACTCAACACTTTCCATGATTTCATCGATGTGACCAAAGAGCTGGTGGCTGAAGGCTACGGCGATGCCGGACAGGTGTATGCGATGGGAGGGAGTGCGGGCGGCTTACTGATGGGCGCAATCATTAATCAGGCGCCGGAGTTGTATCACGGCATCGTGGCGCAGGTTCCGTTCGTTGATGTCGTGACAACTATGCTCGATGAGTCGATTCCGCTGACAACCGGTGAATACGACGAGTGGGGCAATCCGAACGACAAAGCCAGTTATGACTATATGCTGCAATACAGCCCGTACGATCAGGTCCGCGCGCAGGCCTATCCGCATATGCTGGTCACCACCGGTTTACATGATTCGCAGGTGCAATACTGGGAGCCGGCAAAATGGGTGGCGAAATTACGCGAGCTTAAAACCGATGATAACCAGTTGCTGATGCACACCGATATGGATTCCGGGCACGGTGGTAAATCCGGCCGCTTTAAAGCCTATGAAGATATCGCGCTGGAATACGCTTTTGTACTGTCGCTGGCGACGAAAAACTGAGTATCAGGCTTTCCCCTAAATAATTCGAATGGCAGGCAGGCGGCAACTGAGCGAATCCCGATGAGCTGACATAGGGCAGTGATTCGGGTGAGTAAACGCAGCCAACGCACCTGCAATTTGAAGTATGACGGGGACATAAAAAAACCCGCTCTCGGCGGGTTTGATCTACGAAGTACATTGTTAAGCAGAAGCTTTCTTGGCTTTTTTATCAGCCTTTTTTTCGGCCGGTGTTTTCAATGGTTTTTTCTTCGCATTCTTTTTGCTATCCATTCCTTTACTCATAATTGCCTCTCTTAAAGCGGGTGGATTGGGTTGCTCACCTATTTACTGCTTAATTCGGGTCAGTTGCAAGCACCTTCGCGTTTCCCACAATACTTTACAGAGGAGTGATATTTCATCAGCTGGCATGTGATGCAATCAAATTGCGCGATAAGTATGCGAACGGCATACAAAACAACGGTTTTTGGAGATAACCACTTGTTGTAAGTGGGCCAATGCGCTGTTATTAAGATGTAAGCACATTTATCAATATACTGGCCGAATAGAACAGGAAATGTCATGCCTAAATTAAAAGGGTTGTATCCACCGCTGGAAGCCTATGCCAGTGGCATGCTTGATACGGGCGATGGTCACCAGATTTACTGGGAGCGCAGCGGAAACCCGGCGGGCAAACCGGCAGTATTTCTTCATGGCGGGCCTGGCGGTGGCTGTTCATCGGTTCACCGTCAGTTGTTCGATCCTAAAGATTATGACGTCATGCTGTTTGACCAGCGTGGCTGCGGACGCTCTAAACCTCACGCCAGTCTCGACAATAATACAACCTGGCATCTGGTCGATGATATTGAACGTTTGCGCAAAATGGCCGGTGTCGATAAATGGCTGGTATTTGGTGGTTCGTGGGGCTCGACGCTGGCGCTGGCATACGCCCAGACTCACCCTGAGCACGTCAGCGAGATGGTACTGCGGGGCATTTTCACTCTGCGCAAACAGGAACTGACCTGGTATTACCAGGACGGCGCCTCCCGTTTCTTCCCTGAGAAATGGCAGCGTATTTTGTCGATCCTGTCTGAGGAAGAACGCAAAGACGTAATTGCTTCCTATCGCGCCCGTCTGACCTCCGATGACCGCGCCGTTCAGCTTGAAGCGGCTAAGATCTGGAGTTTGTGGGAAGGGGAGACCGTGACGTTGATGCCAGCGGAAGGAGCGGCATCGTTTGGCGAAGATAATTTCGCGCTGGCTTTTGCCCGCATTGAAAATCACTACTTCACGTATATGGGCTTTTTAGAAACTGATGACCAGTTGCTGAAAAATGTGGAACGCATCCGCCATATTCCGGCAGTGATTGTTCACGGCCGCTACGATATGGCCTGTCAGGTGCAAAACGCCTGGGATCTGGCGCAGGCCTGGCCGGAAGCAGAATTGCACATTATCGAAGGTGCAGGGCATTCTTTTGATGAGCCGGGCATTCTCGATCAGTTAATCCGCACCAACCAGCGTTTCGCCGCCCGGCGCTAACGTTTCCTGCTTTCCCGCTTACTTTTGTTTAGGCTCGTAAGGTAAGCGGGAGAACTTATGTGATTCCCCGCGATAAAACATCACCCGTTCACGAAAATAAGTGCGCAAATGCGCAGGCTGCTCGCGTTCTGCTATCTCCGCGACAACCGGCATGTTGTAGCGTTCTTTGAAAGCCACCGCTGAGGCGGCAAGATCGACGTTAATGCGATCCATTTCGTCTTTGCTGATTTCAGCCAGATTGATACTCATTGCTGCTTCCTGGTGATCCGTTTTGCCTCATTGTACCCGAGGCAGACGCCATCGTGAATGTTGTGATTTTACTTTTACACTATCCCTAAGAAGAGAATTGGCAGGTTAATATTAAGAGTAAATAAGAACCATTCACAAATCTGAAGTGATAATTAACTTCAATAAGAACTCGCTAATTAATATCCTGAATAAGAATGATTCTTTTTAATATTCATCTATATGTTAATGATTATCATTGTTGTATATTTATGGGAATAAAATACTCATATAAATCATTGCCTTAAATATATTTGTTATTTCGGTGAATATTAATGTGAATCGGGTGTTTTTATTTTGTGTTGATGCGGGCATAATGCGGGTAAATAATTCAGCCCACCTGCCGTAATTTAAATCCGGAGCCGTACCATGCTTAAAAAAGAAATGATTGATCAGCTTAACGAACAGCTGAACCTCGAGTTTTATTCTGCCAATTTATATTTGCAGATGAGTGCATGGTGCAGCGATAAAGGCTACGAAGGTGCTGCCGCATTCCTGAAACAGCATTCAATGGAAGAAATGGATCACATGCATCGTCTGTTCAAATACGTCAGCGATACAGGTGCTCTGCCACTGCTGGGCGCCATTGCTGCTCCGCCGGTGTCTTTCGAATCGCTGACCGATTTGTTCAAGCAGACTTACGAACACGAACAACTGATCACTCAGAAAATCAACGAACTGGCAGATTTGTCCATGACGCTGAAAGATTATTCTTCCTTCAACTTCCTGCAATGGTACGTTGCAGAGCAGCATGAAGAAGAAACGTTGTTCAAATCTGTTCTGGATAAACTGGCACTGGTAAGCAATACCGGCAACGGTTTGTTCTTCGTGGATAAAGATCTCAAAAATATGGTGGCCCAAGCTCCGGCTGGTTAATTTTCAGTTGTGTGAGCTTGCAAACAACGCAGAGTGCTTCGGCCTCTGCGTTTTTTATGTTTTTATGACAAACGTTTTAAGCGCGTTTGCGCTAAAGTGTCGGCGTTATAAATTCATCATCAAGCAAGCCAAGGAAATTATCGTGTTCAATAAAACCACTTCTCTTTGCCGTGCCCTGGCAGTCTCAGCCGTTTTGCTGAGCGGATTTATCTCACAGCAGGCTTCTGCTCATGCTCACCTCAAAACGGAAACTCCGGCGGCGGATGCGGTTCTTACAGCCAGTCCGACCGAATTATCGCTGGGTTTCAGTGAAGGTATCGAGCCAAATTTCAGTAAAATTTCCCTGAAAGATGCCAGCCAGAAAACGATGAAAACCGGGAAAATGACCCTGGCTGCGAACGATAATACGCAGGTCGTGCTGCCCCTTACCGATGCGCTTGCCGCCGGGAAATATGTCGTGACGTGGAATGTGGTTTCCGTTGATGGTCATAAAACAAACGGTCAGTACAGTTTCACTGTTAAATAAGCCATGAGCCTTACAGCACTTTTCGTCCTGTGCCGGTTCGTGCATTTTGTGTCATTAATGCAAATCTTCGGACTGAGCGTATTTTGCTCATTGCTGGCGCCTGGCGGATTTTCAGCCATTTTACAGCGTAAAAATCAGACGCTGATGGTTTGGTCCGGGCTGCTTGCAGCAGTCACTTCTGTCGGAATGCTGGCTATTCAGGCAGCGCTGATGGGCAATGGCTGGGACGATATCCTCAACATTAACGTGTGGATACTGGTATTAACCACCGCATTTGGCGAAGTCTGGAGCTGGCACTTATTACTGACCGCTGTGCTGTTACTGGTTCTGTTAATGGAGTGGATGCCCGGACGTCATGTCCTGCTGTTTCTGTGCTCGCTGGGTTTACTAGTCACTCAGGCTTTGATTGGCCATGCCGCCATGCATCAGGGCTTACTGGGACTGGCACAGCGGACTAACCACGTGGTGCATTTGCTCAGCGCAGCCTATTGGTTCGGGTCACTACTGCCTTTACTCACCTGCATGTTGTATACCCGCGAGCCTTCGGCAAGACCTTACGCGATTGTGACGCTTATCCGTTTTTCTGTCTGGGGACATGCCGCGGTCTCGCTGGTGATCATCACCGGTGTCATCAATACCGCCATTGTTTTGCAGCGCTGGCCCACCGATATGACATCGCTTTATCAGTGCCTGCTGGTGGTCAAAGTGATACTGGTCGCGATGATGGCGGCAGTGGCTGTCTATAACCGTTACCGGCTGGTGCCCCTTATGGGTAAAGACCCGAAGAGGGCGCAGAGCCGTTTTATCACCATGACCTGGCTTGAATGGGGGCTGGCGCTTAGCGTTATATTGCTGGTGAGTTGGTTCGCGACACTTGCCCCGCGCTGAAACGGTCATCTGAAGATTACAAAGAATTTAATATCATCGAGGAAAAATCATGAGGAAAACACTGCTAGCCTGCGTGCTGCTGACCTTATCTGCCAGCAGTTTTGCCGCACCGCAACTGGAGACCATCAGCCGTCTGCAATACGGTAAGGACTGGGCCTTCACCCGTGAAGAAGTCATGCTGCAATGCCGCCCGGGCAATGCGCTGTATGTGATTAACGACAGTACGCTGGCGCAATATCCTCTGAATGACGTGGCAAAAGAGCAGGTTAAAAACCATCAGGTTCAGGCGGTGCCCCTGGAGAAAATCTGGCTGGATGACCCGCAGAATCCCGGACAAAAAATGAGTCTTGCACCTTTTATCGCCAAAGCTGAATCGCTCTGCTGAAGCGCCGTGCTGCGGGTAAATGGCTGATGTTAATCCCATGTTTTGCGTATGTTGTCACACAATGAAAATAATGCCTCATTGTTATTATCACTATGTTTCAAACTGAGTGGAAATTAGTCATCTGTCGTCTATTCTTTAAGTTGTACGGCTTAACCGCCTGCATTAATGCCAACTTTTAGCGCACGGCTCTCTCCCAAGAGCCATTTCCCTAGACCGAATATAGGAATCGTATTCGGTCTTTTTTTATCTTATTGATCTATAAGTATTATTTTGAGTAAAAACGAAAATACACGAAAATTACACGAAATCCTGTATTCGGTCTTTTACAGCATCGCATACTCCTTGCCCCTCGTATCGAGGTATTTGTCCGTCATTTTCTCCGATTTATGCCCCAGTAATTTCCTCGCAAACTCTTTACCTTTCTCCTTCTCGTATAACCTTCCCGCCAGGCTCCGGATCTCATGAAAAGTCGGTGGGCTATCTTCGAACTCAATTCCTGCAGAACTACGCGCTGTCACAAATTTTTTCGTTAGCCCGTCGGGGTGAAGCGATCCATCCGGACTGTTTTTCCTTTTCCCTGCGCTGATCATGAAATCCGTGCTGCTTGCCAGTCGGCAACGGTCGATCACTGTACCTAACCGCAAACCAACACTCCGCAGTTCAAGATCCAGAGGAAGGGAGATCATCGCACCGGTTTTCCCTTGGTCTATGAGTAGCCGCCCATCAACAACCTGGTCAAAGCGCATCAGCGCAATATCCTCCCGGCGCTGGCCGGTTATGAGTGCCAGATCCATCGAGAGGCCAAACCATGCGGGCAGTAAATTTGCACTCTGTCTTATTGCGAGGTATTGCTCTAACTCTAACCGTTCACGCCTTACCACCGGCTTGGCGGCACGCGTTGACGCTACTGGATTCTGCTCAATATGCCCTTCGACTATTGCCTCTCTGAAAATATCTGACAGCACCGACCGCATTGTGGCCGCCATGGTTTTTTTGTCCTGAGCTACCCAGATTTCGAGAAAGTCAGCGATATGCCGCGTCGTGATTTTCCCTAACACCATTTCCCCCATTTTCTCTTCGATAATTGCAATCTGACCTTTCCGCACCTTGTATGTGTTTTCGGCCAACTTTCGCCGCTTGAACAACACGTCGTAACGCTCCAGCCAAGATTTCATCGTGTACTCATTGGTGCCCTTTAATCGTTCCAGAAGGGCGACGGGGGAAAAGCTTTGTTCGATGAAATTATTTGCCTCTATGGCTTGAGAAATCGCATCCCTGCGCGAGATCTGGCCGAGAGAGAATTCTTTCTTGGTTAGCGGATTACGCCAATAATATGACTTATAGCGGCGGCGGTACGTCAGATTCTTCGGGAGGTTTGCGTCATACTTTGTGCTTCGCCGCGTCATTGATTACTTTCTCCATGAACGCGCTGCGCGCCGGGGAGCTGCTTTGCGCATCTTTAATTTTTTTGCCGAGCCTCACATCTTTTGGATTGATGTAGATGGCGTTTGGTTTCACGCGGTACTGGCGCCCGTGCTTTTCCGGGGCCGGATAGATATATCCATCGCGCGCCCAGCGCCACAGAGTCTGGATTGATGGCTTATTGCTTTCGTAATTTGCATCGCTCCATTCTTCTAAGGTCAGAAACTTAGCCATTGGTCATACCTCATTAGGTTGACCGGTCAACATATTGGCATGCTGACCGGTACAGTTTTGATTTTCAGAAATCAATATCAGCGGACGGCAAGAGAGCGGGGACCGGTTTCAAGGTGAGCCCCTTTAATCTCGGTTCCGGCCTGAAGGGCTTTTTTCAGCTCGTCACTTTTCACCTTGTTTACGATCTGGGTGTACGACTCAACAAAATCGTCAGGCAGTGACTCTTCATCATCCACAACCAGACGCAGTGATCCTTTGCGCGCACTAAAGGTGTTGGTGGCCGTTTTAACGCTGTCACTGCCCGCGGTGATCATGCAATCAAGAATGTATTTCTTGAGCAGTTCAGCCTGATTGGCCCACATCTTTTTACGTTCAGCTAGACGTTTGGCTTCCGCGTCGCATGTTTCAACGTTACCCAGGAATCCACGAACGACAGCCATTGTTGCGTCCAATTTGTCACCCAGCATGCCCTCCAACCCTTCAAGGGTGTCCGCGATCATTTCCGGAGTCAGTTCGCCACCTTCTGCCAGCGCCTGAAGCTTTTTCATTTCAACGGCTAAATCGATGGTGCGTGTGCTCATGCTGCTTCCCCTTTATCAATGAATTTGTTCAGGCACTCGGTTTTGATTTCTTCCAGACGTTTCAAGCGGCTTTCGAGATAACGGACATATTCAGTATCGTTAATCCCTTTGGCGCTTTTGATGTGAACGCCAATTGTTCGCGTGAGGGACGAGGCAATTTTGGTCACTTCGTTGGCTGTGACTGCCGTACGCATTGTTTCGGTGTTGGCAGTAAATTTCTCATCCAGTTCTTTACGTACGCGTACCGTATCTTCAGCCTTATCGCTGGCATTTTTGATGCTGTGCTCAATCGCGTTATCAGCCAGGTATTCAGGCATATCGTGCCAGCCCAGCCAAACATCAGCAGAGAAACCGAGCATAGATAGCGCTTTTTTAATGGCATCCGTCAGGCTCTTTTTATGTGCCTCTCCATCGGTCTTAATCCCTTTATTGTTTGTCTTGTACAAGTAAGGGGTGGATCCGTAAGCTTCCAGCTCGCCGCGGACATCACACTCAATCGTGTACCAGAACTTGATACGTAAAATATGGTTCTGTTCAAAAAGGAGTGTGCCATCGGCATCACGCAGCAGAACGCTCCTGACGAACTTATTGTTCTCGTAAATGGCATCGGAGAGAGGCGCGCCGTTAATCATGCGATCTTCAACAATCTCATAGCCCCATCCGGTACCAACAGGTCCGAAGATCTCCGTTGCGCGCATGAACATGTATTCCGCATTAATACTGGTGCCTGTGAAACCGGCACCTTCAAGCGGTTTCGTATAGCGCGGGTCGGTACTCTGGACTTGTTTCCAGATATGCAGGTTTTCCAGCTCTTCTTCTGATTTCTCTGAGAGACCCTTTTCCAATGCAGCGGCGCGCTGTTTGAAATCATCTTGTGCATCGTCCCCAGTATTTTCAGGTAATGAAGGTTTAACCGTTTCAAGTACGGATTTCTCCTGATCTGTTTCAGTTTCCGGTGAGTTTTTTGCGGTTTCGGCCGGCTTTGTTTTGATCTGGGATTTTTCAGATTTACTTTGGTTAGTGCGGTCAGTGATGTAGAAATCTACTCGCTCGGCTATGAATTTGACCCGATCAGCCATGTCAGGGATCCATGACTCAACAACATCGAGCGTCAGGTGGTGGATTTCATCAGCCCTGAGGTAGCTGGCTGCGTTACAGGAGATTTCGAAATCTTCAGCAAGCTGTTTAACAAGGAATCGCGCGCCGAGTTTTTTCTCTGTCAGCAGCTTCGCCATGTCATCAGCTGATGCGACGTTGGTTTTCCCGGTAACCAGATCCCGGATATGAATCTGCAACTCGGTAGGTTTATCTTCACTTACTTCCGTTTCTTCGCCCTCACTTGAGGCCCCGTTACCGACTAAGCCTTCAACAGAGAACACGCCTCCGCCCAGATTCTGAACTTTTGCGGCTTCCGGCTGGTAGTCAGGTAACAACGGGTGACCATGAAGCTTACTGCTGACGTAATCCCGGCGAGCATCGGCATCCCGAATGAGTTTCAAATCTTTGTGTCCATCGGCCATTAACGCCCACAGTTCGCCACGGGGAATATTCAGGATCCCCGGCACTACACGTAATGAGGTTACCCAGCCGCGCCATGCAGGGTCACGGTTTTGTTGGATTTCTTTTGCGCTCCGAATGTCAGCGGCTTTTGCTTCATCAGGATTGATACCCATCACATGCAGGGCAACTTCCAAATTCAACGTGTCATAGGTGCGTGGCAGGTCAGCATTTGTTTTAACCGGTTCACGCTCGTCAGGTTTAGCTACCCATTTCTCAGCAAACTTTTTCACATCATCAGCGTTATCGAATGGAGGAAGCTGCGCGCGCATAGTATCGATCAGTGTCACCACTTTTTCCGGATACATAGCCTTTATGGCAGGAACCACGGCCAGACCATCGATAATTGCGCGGGTTTCATCTGGCGCTTCGTCATCCGCCAAAATATCGATTGCATTAGATAGCTGCTCTGCGTCCAGTTCGGCAGGCTCTGCGCCGTACATCAGCACATAAGCAATTCGTTCGTGTATTGGCAGGTCGAAAATAACGCGCGCGCTGGCCAGGGGATCGGATAACTCATCCTTCGGGGCCGTGGGAACGTGATCGAAAGTCTTCGCTTCATCGTTCCAGATGTTGCATTCAAGCCAGGTGTTATCAAACTCATCAACAGAAGGGCGCCCGTTGATGTCGGCGGTCAGTTCGCAGATTTTGGGTTTGAAAAAGTTATCACTGCCATCAGAGAATGATTCCTCCAGCAACATGGTTGCTTTCATTTCTGCAATTTTTGCATTTTTTGAATCAATGCAAGTTGCAATGGGGACAGCGCCATTTGTGGCAGCTGATTTCTTTGGATAAAAGGCACATACATAGAATGGCATTGGTCATTTCCTCGCTTCGTTATTAGCTTGAACACCTTGGAGTAAAGATTTAATTTCTTTGTCGATATCACCAACGGCTAATTCATTACTGGCAAGTAACTCACCTTTCTTTTTATTTAAGTAAGATAGTGCGCCATTAATTAAATCAACCCTTGGGATGCTTACTGTTATATCTTTGGTACCCAAAAGAATATAACCCTCTAGCAGATCGGTAATATCTCCGATCATTAGATGAATCTTATACTTATCATCCCACAAATCTTTTTTGGCATAGATGTATACCTTTTCAGTTACCGTTTCAGGTAGCTCCGTTTGCATAATCACCTCGTTACGCACTATAATCACGGCGTCCAGTGGTGGAAGCCATTGGTCATACCTCGCTGAGTTCGGTTTGGTCGCCGAACTCGCCGTCGCTGGGACGTTAAGCCGGTAGAATGGCCCGCCACGTGCGGGCTTTTTTACGTCTGTATTGGGATGAGCCCTACTTTCGGGGCGTTGGTAGGGCTCATCTCAATACGGCCGGATATACCGGCCTACAAATTAATGCCGCGCCATGCTTCTTAGTAACGATGCCAGCAACAAATCAGCAATTGAGAATCGTGTACTGCGTTCAAAAGTTCGTTCCTCAGGCAAACCATGAGCATGCGAAAATGCCGCTTTGACTGCATGTTCTTCACAACAATATTCACCAAGAGTTTTACCATCAGCCGTTACGATAGATGGAGCATCTTCTTTAGAAAAAGCCTCAATTAAATACCCAATAACTTTTTCTTTTGTAGAAAGAACTCTAATGCCATTGAAAATTTCCGTTACGGTAATATGTGCTTCGATAATCATTGGTCATACCTCGATAGTTAGATTCGATTAATTAAATACCCGCATATTTAAACGCGTTATATCTGAATTAAAAGTCCACTTAATATAAGTAGGCTTTAGGGCGGCGCGCCGTGGCGCTGATCTTCACAGTTGCGCTTTTTAACGCTGCAATTCACGCCGTTCTAAAACCTGCTTAAAGAAAAGTGTTGTGGTGGGTTTTTGCCGGTTACGCTCCGGCGTCGTTTTTACGACCGTTCTTTCACGAGGCAAAACCCATTCAACCACTTACCACCACAACGTAAAGAGCACTGGGATTCCATAGCTGGTAATTTATTCGCGCAACCCATTATGAGTTGCGGCCAGATCCGGCGTGGCCAGAGCCCTTTACGTTGCGCCCTGACATGCAGGGCAGCGGTAAACTCACTGAACGGAAAGCTGCGCAATGCGCATGTAACGCTGACGAGTATTTAACTGCGCCGGAGGGTTGCCGTTTGAGAAGGAAAAGGTTTTACCGGCTGGCCATTCTTCTTTGTAAACGCGAACCATCTGAATACGGCCAACGTAAACAATGTTTCCAGACTTGCGAACTGTGGCTTTAATTAATTTAGACATCCTTGCATCCCCATTAAGTGAAATCGCCATTGGTCATACCTCGCGTTCTTTCCCGCCGTCAGAACTGTTACCCCGAGGCTGCTGTGCCGTCGATGGCGTTAAGTTAACTTAAGCTAACAGGCGTGGCAAGATGTTTAGTTAAATAAATCTAACAAAAAGTGCGTGAGAAATATAACCAGTTGTTTTTAAAGTGGTTTAAATTTGATTATTTTTTCTGGCTTCAAGTAGCTCATTAAAAAGCTTATTCAGACCTTCAACCTTGAAACGAAGATTGGTCATGTGCTGATCTTTTTCTGATTCAGGCAGGGAATTGAAGAGCTTCAGAAGTTCTTTTTCAATTTCACTAAGAGGAGGGTTTGGTTTTTCTGCTTGTTCCGGGGTTTGGTCCTTGTCGCCAAACAAGATCCAAGTTGGTGTGCAACGTAAAGCTTCTGCAAGGGTAAATAAATTCTTACCACCTGGTGTGCTATCCCCGCTTTCCCACTGCGAAATTGTGACATGCGATACCCCCACAACCTGAGCAAGGCTGCGTTGAGTGTATTTCATGTCTTTACGCCGCGATTTAATGCGGTCACCGAGTGTTTGCATAGTTAGATAATTCTAAATTTTCTTGACTTAAATATCTTGAACGCATAATTTGTTAACTAAATCTAACAAAGGGGTTCAGCAATGTTTAAAAAAGATGCAATTAAGTTTTTTGGGAGCGCCTCTGCCGTTGCCAAAGCCGCGGGCGTGAAGCCACCTTCTGTATCTGCTTGGAAGGAATTAATTCCAGAACGCCGTGCTCGCCGCCTCGAGTTAGCTTCAGGCGGCGTTCTCCGTTACGACATGGATTTGTACAGCAAAGATAACTCGTCTCAACATTAAGAGCTGATTTATGGAAATCAAACACAACCACATCAGAGACGCGCTGCGCAGCTGGGCAGGTGAAGTCTCACAAAGCCAGGTAGCAATAAAAATAACGAAAGCGTATTTCGATCTCGGTCTGCATTCACCTGTTCTTCAAATCGTTGAGCATGTCGACGGCACCGTCGATTACGCCGCACTCCACAACAACAAGCAGCAGATTTTCCGCTGGCTGGACAGTGACCGTCCCCGCGCAGTTCAAAACGTCGAACAGCTCTTACCGGCGATCCTTGCCGCGCTGCCCGCAGAACTGCGCGCCAGCCTAATCGCCGGGAACTCAGTCGAATATCTGGCAACGCTGGCGATGAAAGCCAACCAGAAGCTGATCAGTTCAGTCCTTCTGCGCGCTCCACTTTCCGATTTTGATTCTGATTGCGAAGCCTGGGAGAGGGTATACGCGTCGCTACAGCACAGCGTTCGCGGTTTATTGCATTAAAGCGAGGTATGACCAATGGCCAAATTTTCAAGAGAACAGATTGAGCAGCAAATTAACGCGCATTTCGTGCGTGAAGGCATTGAGAAGGGCGTAGCCATGACACTGGCAATGCGCGGCGCAGATCACTACTGCGATAGCACTAACGCGACGGTAATCAGCAGCATCGCACACGCAAAAACGTTCCTGAAATCCACCAAGCGGATCAAGGGCGCGCCGGATATCAAACGTAATCAGGGGAGGGCGCGCCGATGAAATGTTTACGCTGCGTAGAAGGGCAATTCCGATATGGCGATATGCCGGTAACAAAGCCCTTCATGCGTGTATTGGTTCGCCAGATCAACAAAGAGCGCGCCGAAAAGCAGATGGCGCGCCAATGCAGGGCATTTGAGCAAGTTGCCGCAAGGCAAGGCTGGTAAGCATGGCAAGTAGTTGGATAAAGATTGAGGTCATCACGCCGGATAAACCGGAGATTTTTCAGATGGCTGAGATTTTGAATATCGACCCTGATGCTGTTCTCGGAAAGATGATCCGTGTCTGGGCATGGGCCGACCAACAAACGATAGACGGTAACGCAAAAGGTAACGCTGCGAGCGTTACACGTTCGGTACTTGATCGCGTTACTTGCGTGTCAGGTTTTGCGAATGCACTCATCGATGTGGGTTGGCTTGCAGAAATGGATGGGAGGCTATTTTTCCCAAATCACGAACGCCACAACGGAGAAACATCGAAAAAACGGGCACTTACAAATAGTCGTGTTACAAAATTGCGCGATAAGAAACGCAACAGTAACGCTGAATGTAACGCAAGTGGCGTTACAGGTGCGTATCAGAATGCGTTACCAGAGTTAGAGGAAGAAGAAGATAAAGAACTAAAAGATAAAACCCTTTTGTCGGGCGCTGAAAAAAAACAGCACCCAACGAAGAAGAACGCGTCGGGTTCTTACCCTGAAGAATTTGAAACTCTCTGGCATGAGTACCCAAAGCGCGAAGGTGGGAATCCGAAAAACAAAGCTCACTCATGCTGGAAAGCCCGAAAGCTGGAAGGGGTGAGCGCGGAGGCGATGCTCGAAGGGACGCGGCGATATCGGCAGTACTGCGAGATACGCGGTCAGGCTGGTACGGAATACGTGATGCAGGCACAGCGGTTTTACGGCAAAGAGCGTGCCTTTGAAAACGACTGGCAGGTAAACACCGGGGGATTGAACCATGCAAAAAACATCGCAAGCAATGCCGGCAGCAGCGGCGAATCGATTGCAGAACGGCAATTACGAGCTGGTCGCGAACAATGGGCTAGAGAGCGCGGACTCGCCAGCGTGGCGCCTGTGGGAGCTCATGATCAAAATCTACAGTACCCGATGGATAGCCAAGAATGGCAATCGTCCCTCGGACCTCTGGGAGAAACAGATCGGGATTATGACGAGTGACCAGATCACTCGAGTCTGTAACGCCTGCATTGAGCGTTGTGAAGCTGGCAGTACGTGGCCGCCAGACTTCGCTGAATTTATCGCACTGGTCACTGAGGTCGGCGGCGGCCTGGTCGGGCTTACGGTTCGCGATGTTATCGCTGAATACAAACGCTGGAAGTCCGAGTTATGGCGCTACGGCACGTCAGAACAATTCCCGTGGCGCAATCCGATTCTGTATCACATCTGCGTCGAAATGCGCCGCGAAGGCGTAGAGCGCCGACTGACTCAGCCTGAAATGGACAAACTGGCTGCGGTGAAACTTGCGCGTTGGGAAAAGAAGTTAGCCGCAGGTTATTCGGTACCGCCCATCCGCCGACAAATTGCCGCACCCAAAACGCCAGCGGGCCCGACACCGGCCATGCAGATGGCGGCAGGGAAACGTTATGTCGAATGAGTTTGAACCAGTCGATGACGCCAGCAGGCCAGTCGAGCTGGATGAAGAACTGGAATGCCAGCTGCTGCAAGCACCAGCCGGGCGCCAGATGTTAGCGAAGTTAAAATTCAACAGTGAGGAATGAAAATGCAAAGAGAAGTGCTTTGCGATTATTGCTGCCAGCCCGCAGATCTTGTGACAGGTCGTGAGATTTACCCATCCCGTCGCGATCTGGTATCGCTCAAATTTTGGGCGCGCACCCCATGTGGCGCTTACGTCGGTTGCCACCGCGATAGTAACAATTTGCCATTAGGTCGCTTAGCAAATGGGGAGCTTAGAACTTCAAAGCGGCTTACCCATGCTGTTTTTGATCCGCTATGGAAAAACGGAACCATGCGCCGAGCAGAGGCTTACGCTTGGCTTGCAAATGAATTGAGCATTAAAGCCCGCGAGTGTCACATCGGAATGTTTGACGTTGAAATGTGTAAACGTGCACGGGAAGTAATCAGAAATAAATCTAAGTAAATTAGCGAGGTATGACCAATGAGCACGACCGTTGAAAAAATACTGAATGAACTGCAGGAAACAGGGAAGGCAACAGCTCTGCTAGTTGCGGATTCTCTGGGGCTGGAACCAGGGATCGCAGTGGCGATGCTGAATAACCAGGTCAAAACTGGAAATGTGATATGTCTGAATGGGTTTTACTCAATCACCGAGAAAGGCCGTGATTATTCTCCTGAAACAGCTGCGCCAGCAAAAACCAAAAAATCGGCCAAACCTCGTCTGGTGAAAATGGCCAGTGCCAGTAAAGCTGAAGTGATACCGGCACCAGTCGCTGAGCAACCAGCTACAGAAACCACCGAGCTACCGAAGGTAATCTGGGGAGCTGATGATTTCCTAACGCTAAATATCCCGACGCCTGAATATCTGACCAAACAGATCCGCAAGCATGAAGCCAACGCCAAACGGCTGAAAAAACTCCGCACCACAATTCGTTCCCTACAGCGCCAAAATGCCCAGGCGGTGCGCCATGTCTGATACCAACAATCTGATTCAGGAAGTTCGTCCGCTGCAGGATGACGGTTGCGATTACACAGCAACATTCATCGACCGCTGGAATTGCGCCGCGCGGGCACGCAGCCGCGTACCTGCAACCCCTGCAGTTAAACCGGTACCGGTTACCGAAGCCGCTAAAGCAAGCGGTGTGGTTGTGAAAATCGGCAACCGAATTTCCTACGGGAAGCGGGTCACGATGGGGATCTATCAGCTCCACCTCTCAGGGAAAACCGATCGGGAAATTGCTCGAGCACTCTGCATGTCTGAAGACTCCGTAAACCATCTGCTCAAGCGCGGCACTCCGGCCCGCAAGTCACTCTTCATGAAGTGCGCGGGAGCGCCTTTGCCGACCGAATCCGAAATCATGCGTCACTTGGCAGCGGAGAGCAAAGCATGAAAAAGCTAACCCTTGAGAAAGCACAGGAGCTGCTCGAATTTCTGAAAGGTAAAGCCGCCAACGGCGACATAACGATCTCGCAGGAAAACTACCTGCAGGCAATTGAACTGGCGGTAATGGTCCTTAATGCACAGGAAGATGCAGAAAAATATGGGACTGGTTTTGTTGCTTGCTTTTCCGGCGGCGAAGTCAAAAAGGGAGACCCTGAAAAGGTCCGGATCAGTTTTACCGATTCAGGCCTCGGCTACTTCTCTCAGGCACGTGGGGGGGAAAGTGCATCAGTAATTCCTGAAGGTTATGCACTTGTTCCGATTGAGCCGACAGAACATATGGTCGTGAATGGCTTTGAATCCGAGCCTGATAAGTTCTTCAGCCCAAGTGATGTATGGGAAGAGTACAAAGCCATGAGCGGATGCAGTCAGGCTGCTCATCGCGCGAAATTGTGCTGGGCCGCCATGGTTGCCGCCGCCCCGAAACCGGAGGCTCCATGAGCAAACACTGCGAAAACTGCGGTTGTGCTATTCGGTCCGGGTACTGCACCAACTGCCAGGAAGAAGCGTATATCGCTTTCGTTCAGGCACCTGAAATGGATTTCAGCCGTGAGTTTATGGATAAGGCTTGGGAGCAGGTTACCGGTCAGAAAAATTCAGAGCAGGGAGAACGCCGATGATCTGGCCTACTGAAGTGATGCATTGTGCATCGTCGGTTTTTCCTGTGCATTCAATGACAGGCGAACAGCAGCAAATTTTACTGGCAAAAATGAACCGCATGTTTTTAAACCGGTTCAAACCTGCTGATATTCAAAAAACTGCCCACCAATGGGCGCGACGCCAGGCGATCATCGATGCGCATCCTGATATTCAGGACGGGCTGGTAGTGGTTGGGTTTGCTGGCGGCGGCGGTAGTTGCGAGGGCATCAAGCAAGCTTTGGGTTATGCGCCCCATATAGCGATGAACCACAACAAAGCGGCCATGGCAATGCACAAGATGAACCATCCTGAGACGCTTCACTACCCTGAGGATATTTTCAGTGTGGATCCTGTCGTGTCTACCGGCGGCCTGCCCGTTCTCCTTGGATGGTTTTCTCCAGATTGTCGCCATTTTTCAAAAGCAAAAGGCAGCACACCAGTTAAAAAAGAGGTGCGCGGCCTTGCATGGGTTGTTATCCGCTGGGCACTTGCTACGCACCCCAAAGTCTTGATGTTGGAAAACGTCGAAGAATTCAAAACATGGGGCCCGCTTATTTATCGTGATGGAAAAGCCTTCCCTGACCCTGAACGCAAGGGGGAAACATTTCAGGCATTCATCAGCATGCTGGGCGCAGGTATTCGGGCCGATCACCCGGCTCTCGCTGAGTGTTGTGAATTTTTAAAAATCGATATTGACGGCCCCGAAGCTACGCAGCTGATTGGCGGGCTGGGGTACAACGTCGATTACCGTGAGCGCAAAGCCTATATGTCTGGGGCTCCAACTATCAGGAAACGCCTGTACGTCATTGCCCGCGCTGATGGTCACTCTGTGGTTTGGCCTGAGGCTGAATATGGCGATCCGAAATCCGCCGAGTTCCCGGCTGGAAATTTGAAACCCTGGCGCACAGCTGCCGAATGCATCGACTGGTCAATCCCGTGCCCGAGCATTTTCGAGCGCAAAAAACCGCTGGCCGAAAACACACTGAAACGTATTGCGCGTGGTATCCAGCGATTCGTGATTGATAATCCCACGCCGTTCATCGTGAAGTGTAATCACACCAGTACCAAATCAGTTTACAACTGCTTCCGTGGACAACCTTTGGATGAGCCATTACAGACTATTACCAAAACCCACGGCTACGCACTCGTCACACCGCACATCACCAAATTCCGCACAGGCGCAACCGGGCAAGAATGCGATGAACCACTTCCGACGATCACTGCTGGGAGTTCAATACGCCCTGGTGGAAATGGGCATGCGCTGGGAATGGTTGAGGCAACTCTGTTACCTTTCATTGCTGGCGCTGGTGGTTCCGAATATCAGGGGAAACCGCGTGCAGCTGATATCCCGCTTCACACGGTGATGAAAGAGTCACATTCCGCACTTATAACACCAGTCATTGCCCGAATCGGCCAGACCGGTTTCGGTGGTGATCGCATGGCATATGAAGCTGGCAAACCGCTGACCACTGTAACCAGCAAAGCAGAACATCTTCTGGTGGCACCAGTGATCGCCCGCCAGTTTGGCAACAGCGTCGGTCACGCAGCTGATGAACCAAACGGCACTATCACTGCGGGCGGTGGCGGTAAAAGCCAGTTATGCACCGCGTTCCTCGCAAAACACTTCGGCGGTAATTACACCGGGGCTGGCGCCTCGATGGATGCACCGGTGCACACCGTCACTACTACCGATCACCATGCGTTGGTTACCTCCAACCTCATCAAACTTCGCGGCACCTGCAAGGACGGCCAGCCAGTCACCGAACCAGCCCCGACCATTACGGCCGGCGGCCTGCACATCGGCGAGGTGCGGGCTTTTCTGCTCAAGTATTACGGCAATGAAAAAGAAGGCGTCAGCCTGAACGAGCCCTTGCACACCGTCACAACCAATGACCGGTTCGGTCTGGTCACGGTTGAGGGGGTCGATTATCAGATCGTCGATATCGGTATGCGTATGCTTACCCCGCGAGAACTGTATAACGCGCAGGGATTCCCGGCTGACTACATTATCGATCGCGGTCCAGACGGGGAAAAGATATCCCAGAAAGACCAGGTAGCGCGCTGTGGTAATTCAGTTTGCCCCACAGAGGCCTGTGCACTCGTTAAGGCTAACGTTAAGGGGTTACTCCATGACTGAGGCAACCAGCAAACCAATCCTCGATATGTGCTGCGGATCCCGGATGTTCTGGATGAACAAACAGGACCCGCGCGCTGTGTATCTTGATGCCCGAAGCGAATTGCATGTGTTGTCTGATGGGAGAAAACTGGAGATTAAGCCGGACATGCTTGGCGACTTCCGGCGGCTGCAATTCAATGATGGTCAGTTTGACCAAGTGATATTCGATCCGCCACATCTTCGCCGCGCTGGGCTCAAAGGCTGGATGCGTAAAAAGTACGGGCAGTTGGACAAAGAGAACTGGCGTGATGACCTCCGGGCTGGGTTCGCCGAAGCTTTTCGCGTGTTGCGTCCACACGGCACATTGGTTTTCAAGTGGAACGAAACGCAGGTCCCCGTTGCCCAGGTAATCGCACTGACGGACCAGAAGCCAACAATTTGGCAGCGCACCGGTAAAGGCGACAAAACTCACTGGATCCTGTTTTTGAAGGAGGGTTTAGCATCACAGGCAAAATAATCAACTGTGAAAAAGCAATTTCAGGGCCATCATTCAGGTGGCCTTTTTCTTATTTTTGCGCGGCCAAACCAAATTAAACTTGAAAAAAGAGTCCTTAAAAATTACTGTGTTTATATACAGTATCGATTGCTGGCCCTGACACTCAGAAAGCCGATCCGTGTTGGTTACATCCTGCACAGATATGGTTACCTCGGGACCTGGAATGTCTTTAAAAAGAGGTAGCGATGATAAATCACTTAATAATCAACGGAGTTAAATTCACACTCCCCGAAAGTGGACGAGTGCTCCTTCAGATGACCGGTGGTGATATTGCCGACGCAGAAATACTCAGAGATGATCAGCACGTTCAATCCCTACAGGCATTTTTAGAGATTGCCGAGTTTGCAGGATACCAGGTAATTCCTCCCGAAAATGATTAACCAAAATCAATCAGTCACGGTATAATCCTAAAGTCAGCCTGAACAACTGACGCCCCGTTTTCTGCTGTGCCATTACTCGCGAAGAGGTGAGAAATGGCGCAATTAGCATTTATCAAAGCATCCAACGACACTCTGATACCCGCCAATCCGGATACCAGAGATTTCGTGCATTCAAAAATCAAACTCGGTGATGTGCTCACGTCTGAGTTTAAAAAATCACGCAACCCAAAATTTCACCGCCTTTACTTCTCCCTCCTCAATCTGGGTTTTGAATATTGGACACCGACCGGCGGCGCTATATCACCGGAAGAGAAATCTCTCATTCGCGGCTACGTTAATCATCTGACAGAATTTGCCGGACATGGTGAAACGCTCAACTCGCTGGCAATCGGATACCTCAATAAAGTACGCGCCCAGCGTGCTGACCGAGTGACGTTGATTAAGTCGTTCGATGCATTCCGTCGCTGGACCACTATTGAATCGGGGTATTACACCGAACTGGTAATGCCAAACGGCGTGACTGCGAAAGAACCTGTCTCGATTTCATTCGCAAAAATGGACGAGACAGAGTTCGCAGAACTCTATAAAGCCACACTGAATACCCTCTGGACGTGGATCCTCAATAAAACCTTCAGCTCCCCCGAAGCCGCTGAGAATGCTGCAAGCCAGCTAATGAGCTACGCCGCATGAGCAAATTAACCAAAGCGGCGCGCGGGCGCGAATGCCAGATCCGAATTATTGGCGTATGCAACGGAAACCCCGAAACCACGGTACTGGCGCATTACCGCCTGGCCGGAACGTGCGGAACCGGCTGTAAGCCACACGATGAACAGGCCGCGTGGGCGTGCAGTGCATGCCACGACATCTGCGACGGGCGAACAAAGTCAGATTTGGATTACGATACTTTGCGTCTCTGGCACGCCGAGGGCGTAATGCGCACACAGCAGATTTTGAGAGATGAGGGGATCATTAAATGAATACGCAGCTGCTGCAATACGCACGAATTGAACTGACCGCGGCATTAATGGATCTCTCAGGAGGAACAAAAGGGCAGCTCGAGGCATTCAGTGAACACCCGCCGGCCGATAAAAATCACTATCCGCGCCAGCACATTCATAAAGTGCAATTGGAGGGTAAGCAGGTTCGCTCTGAGCGTTCGCCGACTTACGCACTCGAGACTCGCAGTCGCGTCCGGCCTTCGCCACCGATGAAGGAATTCGAGTTTGCATCCTGTGCCTGGCGCCGTGCTGTGAATGCGTTACCGGCGCACCAGAATTCATGGATCAGATATTGCTACGGATTTGACCTAAATTTTGAGCATCAGAAAAACATCTGTGAGGCCGTTTGGCTGGCGTATCAGAATAACCTTCCCGCCGGGCTGCTGGCGAAAACAAAAAAGCGGCTGATCTCTTTGGTTTGGCTGGCGGTTCAGGATGTGGCGGCAAAGAATAAAAACGAGTCTTACAAGGAGTACGCTGGCGCGGCGCTGGCAACCCTGATGGCTATTTCACGCTCAACATGGTGTGAGGTCTACAGCCCGCACTGGAAGGGGCTTAAATTGGCTGTTTCGGAGCTGGATAACGTTTCATTAATTCAAGTCATAAAAGTTAAAGAAGGGAGCGTTTTCGAAGAAGTTATTGAGTAGTTCTTGCAAAACCGAACAAATTGAGCGATATTTAAGTCTACTTTGGTATCTTGCCAAAATTGTATGAACCCGCCGATGTGCGGGTTTTTGCGTTTCTGGAGGATAGAAAAATGCATCAGTAAACGGAAAGATCGCAGGCGTCAGCCAACACAGTAGTAGTGATACTGTCCCGAGTCCCCATAGAGGGAGCCAGATGCAGGCCCGAACTGCAATATGCGCTGGTGAGGGTTATTAAAGAAGAAGGCATACCGGTAAAGCAGCACGCTAGCCATACGCGCACCGGTTATTAGCGGCGAGGAGCGACAGAACACCCAATGGCATGGGTGCGGCCACTGCGAAAAGTGGCAAAAAATTTCAGGCTGCGCATTTGCGTGGCCTTTTTTATGACTAAGCACAGCCAACTTAGATGTTGGAGGTGGAGCTATGAGAATGGACAAATTAACGACCGGAATTGCTTACGGGGCGGCTGGTTCAAACGCAGGCTTCTGGCTTTACAGTCTGTTGAATTCATTCAGCCCCGAGCAGTGGACAGCTATCGGCGTTCTTGGCGGTCTTTTCTTCGCCCTGATTACTTGCCTGATTAATGTCGGTTTCAAAATCTGGGACCGAAAACACAACATGGTGCGTCGTGACGAGGACTGAGCATGGCAAGTCTGAAAACAAAACTCAGTGCCGCAATGCTGGCGCTGATTGCTGCTGGCGCCTCGGCCCCGGCTCTGATGGGTCAATTTCAGGATGAGAAAGAAGGTACAAGCCTCATTGCCTACCCTGATCAAGGCGGCGTCTGGACAATCTGCGGCGGCGTGACGTATGTGAATGGCAAGCCTGTACTTAAAGGCATGAAGCTAACGCGGTCACAGTGCGATGCTATCGACAAAGCCGAGCAAGCCAAGGCGCTGGCGTGGGTTGATAAAAACATTCACGTTCCACTCACTCCTCCCCAGAAAGTCGGTATCGCTTCCTTCTGCCCTTGGAACATCGGCCCGGGGAAATGCTTCCCTTCGATGTTCTACCGCAAAATTAACGCTGGTGATCGCCTCGGAGCATGCGCAGAGATTAAACGCTGGATCTGGGACGGTGGGAAAGATTGCCGAATTCGGGCGAACAACTGCGCGGGTCAGGTCATCAGGCGTGATCAGGAAAGCGAACTGACGTGCTGGGGGCTGGATAAATGACAATGAGAGCATGGATTATTGTTGGCGTGGAACTCTTGCTCTCGGCGATGCTGGTTTACATCCTGCTGGGTGAGGTTAATAAACAAAGCGCCCGGGCTGATAAAGCAGCGTCGCTTGCACAACAGCGGCAAGATACGATTAACGACATGCAGGTGCGACAGCGCGATGTTGCTGCCCTTGATGCGAAATACACTGGAGAACTGGCAGATGCTAAAGCCACTATTGAAAAGCTGCGGGGTGATGTTTCTGCTGGTCGTAAGCGGCTGCAACTTAACGCAACCTGCTCGCACACCGACAAATCGCCCGGCACCACCAGCCTGGATGATGGCACCCGCGCCAGACTTACTGACGCCGCTCAACGGGATTATTTCACCCTCAGAGGGCGAATCGAAACCATTAACAAGCAATTGACCGGCATCCAACAATACGTGCGTGATCAATGTCAAAAATAATATGTTTTATTTTGAAATATATTGAATGCTCTTGAAATAGTCCCAATAACCCAAATGCGCAAGAACAATTCTGGCGCCATCGTTATAACTTCAAGGGATCACCATGAAAGACGGTATTTATTATGTTGTATTTAGCAGCAATCATAATGATGTAGGGAATGGCACTGTTGTAGCGAAGGATGGAGCCATTAATGGTGGGGATTTCGGATTTACATATCAGGGTAAAGTGCATGGTAATGTGCTTGATTTACATGTCACCCAGCACGATGCTCGGGCAACAAATGTTATTCCTGGCTTAAATCGCTACACAATTAATTTGGTATTGGAAGAGGTTGATGGCGGCTATAACCTGAAAGGTTCTGTGAATGAGGCGCCACAGGCACAGCTTGTCGTCCGAGCCAAGCATATTGGTAATTTGATATAACTTACCTACAAAATTATAACCGCCTACGGGCGGTTTTTTTATGCCCATCGTAGTGAGTGTTATGCGCGCTCAGTCCAATGTGCAGCAAAGCCTTAAGAGGATCCATGTCAAAGCTCAACCTTGAAATTTTCCCTCCATCTACTGCTGATGTGAACTCTGTTTTTTCTGAGATTGAACACAAATACCGATGGAAGGCGGCAACACCGGAAACGGTCGCTGATATGGAGCGTGAAGCTGCTCGACTCATTCGCCGACTGATCACCACGAAAGTGACGTTCGTTAAATAAACTCCGGAGGGGGTATGACAAATCCCGAGGAAAGCGGCCTTGAACGTGATTACTGCGCCGGACAACTTTCTCTTCGTGATTTGGCTGATATTTACGGCATCAGTGAAGGGGCGATAAGAAAGCGCGCCAAAAAGCACGGATGGGTACGCACTGAAAAGAAAGGTACGCAAAAAGGTACGCAGGTACGCAAAAGCGGTACGCAAAAAAAAACTGTGCGTACCACGGAAAAGCGCGCCACTTCTGACGATTCGGAAAAGAACGCAGCGGGGGGAAGTCGGCCCCCTGAAAATACGAAACCGATTCGAGGCTCGCGTACCGATCCACCGGTTAACGCCTTCAAACCGAATAATCAGCTCTCCCTCAAGCACGGCGGCTACGCCCGGCGCCTGTTATTGAGTGACGAGGTGATAGAGGATGCAAAGGCGCTTACGCTCGACGACGAACTCTTTCGCTTGCGCGCCAGCAACCTGGTCGCCTCGGAAAATATCGGGCGCTGGAAAACTGAACTTGAAGACGCCAATCCCGACGAGATAAAAGGGCTGCTTGAAAAAATCAGCTCGGCTGACAAAGCCATGATGCGCAATACCGTTCGAATTGAGTCGATAGAGGGCACCACCGCAACAATCCGCAAGGTATTCGCCGACACAAATTATCGTGTGATAGCGGCGGAGAAAGTGGGGCTCGAAGTCGATCGTCTTAAACTCGAACTCGGCGATCCGAATAATGACGCCTCTGGCGGTCTGGATGATTTCTATGCTGACAACCCAACGCCCGTCCCTGAATCCGGCGCTGAGGCCGTTTTGGACAACCAAGGCGAGGAATAAGGTGCTTTACGGTGGCCGCGCTTCGAGTAAGTCGTGGGATGCTGCCGGAATGGCAATTTTTCTCGCGGATAAGTACAAACTGCGTTTTCTCTGCACACGCCAGATCCAGAATAAAATCGATGAGTCTGTTTATGCTCTGCTGAAAATTCAGATTGAGCGCTTCGGACTCAGGCACCGCTTCCGTATCCTCGACAATAAAATCATCAACCGTTTTACCGGTAGTGAATTTATGTTTTACGGGCTGTGGCGCCACGTCAGTGAGATTAAATCTCTGGAGAGCATTGATGTGCTCTGGAACGAAGAGGCCCACGGCATTACCGAGGCTCAGTGGGAGATTCTGGAGCCAACAATCCGTAAAGAGGGGTCTGAATGCTGGTTCATCTTTAACCCAACACTGGTCACGGATTTTGTCTGGCGAAACTTTGTCGTTGATCCCCCCGCTGACACCATCGTCAGAAAGATTAATTACGACGAGAACGGCTTCCTAAGTAAAACCATGCTAAACGTCATTGCGGCAGCAAAGCAGCGTGATCCTGAAGTGTTCGAACATGTATACCTCGGCGTCCCTCGCACCGATGATGATCAGGCGATCATCAAGCTTTCATGGGTTGAAGCGGCGATAGATGCGCATAAAAAACTGGGGTTTGCACCGAGCGGCCGTAAGCGTATCGGGTTTGACGTTGCTGACAGCGGCGCGGACAAGTGCGCCAACGTCTACCGCCACGGCTCGGTGGCTTACTGGGCTGACGAGTGGAAGGCTAAAGAGGATGAGCTGATGAAGAGCTGCAAACGCACTTATCAGGCAGCAGCCGAACGCGGTGCTGAGATCGTTTATGACTCAATCGGCGTTGGCGCATCTTCTGGCTCCAAGTTCGCTGAAATAAACGAGGAGCGAAAGAAGGAAAACCCGTACAACGCTCAGTCCATATCCTTTTCAAAGTTTAATGCTGGCGCTGGCGTGCATGAGCCGGATGACGAGTATCAGCCGGATATCACTAATCAGGATTTCTTCGCCAATCTAAAGGCTCAGGCCTGGTGGATGGTGGCTGACAGGCTGCGCAATACATACAACGCGGTGACCCACGGTGAGAAATTTCCCGTGGACGAGCTGTTGAGTATTGATGGTGACTGTCCTCATCTCGACAAATTGAAGTATGAGCTTTCAACACCGAAGCGTGATTTTGATAAAAACGGTCGCGTGATGGTAGAAACCAAAAAAGACCTGGCGAAACGTGACGTGCCGTCACCCAACATTGCGGACGCATTCATTATGGCTTTCGCGCCTTTAGACAGTTCGATGGAAGTCTGGGGAAAGTTGGGACAGTAAATTAGTAGAAATGGCCTGTTCGCCCGAATATTTGGCTATGCAAAATCACCCACGTTTTATGCACCTTTTATGCAACCCGTTTTGACCCTTTCACTAGGCTTAACAGCGATAAATACGCCTTAAGAGGCGACATTTCAATGTGGCTGCTTCCGCTGGGGCGCTTAAGAACCATTATGTTAAATACCGTTCAATTTCATAAAAATAGCGAGTAATACATGGCCCGTAAAAATCGCCGTTCTGGCGTACAGAAACCCGTACGCACGGCTGACGGGTACAATAATTTCACGGCTAAACTTGGTGGGAATACTGCCAACATTCAGACCGGTGGCAGTTACCAGCCTGGTTACATCTCCCGTAACCGTGTTCAGCTCGAGTTTGCCTATCGCTCATCGTTCCTGGTGGGCGCAGGCGTAGACGCAATGGCTGATGATATGACACGCAAAGGCATTAACATCAGCTCAAAGCTTAAACCCGGCCAGAAGGGAAAATTTGAAACCTTCTGGGATGACATTGCCGTTTGGGACGAGGTGAATAACACACTGAAGTGGTCGCGGCTTTATGGTGGCGCTCTGTTGGTGGTTCTCATTGAAGGTCAGGACATGAGCACTCCGCTCAATCTCGACCGCATCAAAGAGGGGCAGTTTAGAGGGCTGATGGTGTTCGACCGCTGGATGGTTAATCCGAGCTATTACGATCTGATCACGGACTACGGCCCGGACTTCGGAAAACCAAAATTCTATAAAGTGGTGACCAATCAGCAGGGCATTCCGCCGTGGAAAATCCACCATTCCCGGCTGGTGCGCATGGAGGGCGATTCGTTGCCATTCCAGCAGGCACAGACGGAGAACGGCTGGGGAATGTCAGTTGTGGAGCGCATCTTTGAGCGCATTCAGGCTTTTGACACTGCAACAGTCGGTACAACACAGTTGATCCACAAGGCGCATCTGCGCACTTACAGCATCGAGGGATTACGAAAAATTCTCGCGACTGGTGGTGATATGGAAGCAGGATTGATCAAGCACATGGACATGATCCGCGAGTTCCAGACCATCGAAGGGATGACGATCATGGATAAGGGTGACGAATTCCAGACGCACAGCTATTCATTTGCTGGTATCGCCGACGTCATTCTGCGATTCGCTGAGCAGGTCTCAGGGGCGACGGGAATTCCGCTGGTTCGCTTGTTTGGTCAGTCACCCTCAGGATTCAGCACCGGCGACGGTGACCTAGAGAACTACTACAGCCGCGTAAACTCACTGCAGGAACGGCGCTTGCGTCGGTCCATTCGCTGGTTGCTCGATATTTCCTGGCGTTCGCTGTTTGGTGAACCTTTGCCGGAAGATTTCACTTTCGACTTTAATAAACTCTGGGAAATGTCGGACACAGATCGGGCGACAATGGCCAGCAACGTCACGACCGCGCTGGCGACGGCGGTTCGTGATATTGGCATGTCTCCCGCTGCTGCGCTGAGTGACCTGCGCAACATGGCGGATGTGATCGGCATCGGGGGTTCTATTACTGACAAGGATATTGAAGATGCGAAGTCGCAGTGGGAGGAGCCTGAATCTGAAACCGGCGCTCCGCCGACGTTCGGAGATCCAGTATCAGAAAAGCCTACTGGGGATAGTCAGCCAAATAAACGAGATAGTAACTGGCTCTTACGATGGTTCTCAGGCAAGCGCTGACACCATTTCCGGGCATCTTATCGATTACTCTCAGGTGATCAGTGACTGGTCCACGCAGGTCGCGCAGAAGATGTTTCTGCAGGTTGAGCGGGAGGAGTGGAACCAATGGCGATCAGTGTCTGAGCAAATATCCGAAGGGTTGCGCGACGTAATGGGCAATTCTCCCGTGGGACAGGTTACGCAGGACATCGTGTACCGGCAAATCCAGCTGATGAAGTCGCTGCCGCTGGAAGCTGCGGGCCGGGTTAAAGACATTCAGGATCGCGCCATACAGGCGGTTATTAACGGCGAACGGCCTGATGCGCTTTACGACATGATCATGCAGTCCGGTGATGTAGCTGCCAGCCGGGCGAAGATGATTGCGCGGACGGAAGTTGGACGGGCTACGGGTGCTTTAACGCAGGCCCGAGCTTTATCCATTGGCTCTGAGGGGTATTGGTGGCGCATTGAAGGTGCAGGAACGCGACCATCACACCTTAGAATGCGCAATAAGTTTGTGCGATGGGACAACCCGCCGACGCTCGACGGATTGACCGGACACGCTGGATGCTTGCCTAACTGCAAATGCTGGTCCGAGGTTGATGTCCCTGCGGCCGGTAAATAGTAAAAATAAGGGTTAGTCAGCCTTATTCGCATGAACTGCAATACCCGTTAATTGTTAACAAAATGTTGTTTTCAAAATGCGGTCATTTTTGTGGATTTGAACGCCAATTTTAAGCCTTTGATCGCGTTCAGCGAGCGAGTGCCGATCTCGCAGGGCGGTTAATGACCCTTATGTTAAATAGCCTGTTATCTGGGCAAATATCAGTATTCACCTGGCTGCCATCCGGCGGCCATTTTTATGCCCGCAATTCAGCAGGTGACAAATGAAATACTTCTTCACCACCCGACTTGGGGAAACACGATTTTTACAGGCGGACGGTTCGCTGCTGTGCAAGGACGTACCGATAGCGCGCACAGGGACGCAAATTTATTTACCCGAAGAGATAGACCTCGAGGCTGACGCCAGCGGAACGGTGACGATTTACCGCCTGGAGGATGAGGTCTTTTCTCCCGAAACTATGGCGAGCTTCGAAGGTGTGGCCGTCACCCTGGGGCATCCGGAGGACGGCGACGGAGGCATTCTTTTTGTTAACCCTGGCAACTACGCCGAACTGGCCCACGGGCATATCCAAAACGTCAGACGCGGTACTGGCGACAAATCGAATTTGCTGCTGGCCGACGTTCTGGTTAAGCGACAAGAGGCTATCGACGCCATCAATGCTGGCCTTACTGATGTGAGTTGCGGTTACGACGCGCTCTATAAACAGCTGGCGCCCGGCAAAGGTAAACAATATCAAATCACCGGAAACCATCTGGCCGTTGGTATCGAAAAAGGCCGGGCGGGTGTTCGTTGTGCTATCGGGGATTCTGCCCCATCCATACCTGTAAAAAAGGAGAAGCCAGCAATGTCATGGCTGAAAAAACTGGCTACGGCCATCAAAACGAAAGATGAAGCTGCATTGCAGCAACTCATCGATGAAGCGCCGGAGATGCCATCTGATGGTATGAGTTCGATCCCCGGCGTAACCATCAACATGAACACCCCCGCGCAGGCTACATCGCTGCCGGCGGAAAACAAAACCACGGTGGACGATAAGACCGACCCTGAAAAAACCACTGATGAAGAAGTCCCTGCATGGGCGCAGGCGCTGATTGCACGACTGGATAAGCTGGAAGGTAAAACAACCGATTCTGATCCAGAAGACATGCCAACGACTGATGAAGACGTGGAAGAAGATAAGAAGGTAACGGCTGATGCTGCTTACAAGCGCAACATTATCGCTGATGCCGAAATTCTCTCTCCTGGATTCAATCCGACCGGCGACAAAGGCCTGAAGCGCCAGGTACTGAATCATGCCGTGCGCACCGGTGACAGCCTTAAAGGTTTCGGCGTGTCTGACTTCACCAAGGCACCAAAAGCTACTGTTGACGCTGTCTTTGCTGCTGCCGTAACGCTGAACAAGGCAAAAAATCATATTGCACCGCTCAACCCGGGCAAACGAACCGGCGACGGCGCACGTGGTCCGGTGACCCCTTCTGATCTGAATAAAATCAACGCCGATTTCTGGAAACGCAACCAATAAGGTAACCCCCATGGCTGGAAATGCTTATGTAACCCGGATGCCCCTTGGCATTTCCGGTGCTGTAACTCGTCTGCAGGATCTGACCGCTGAGCCGGTCATTCTTGATAGTACGAAGGTATTCACTAAATACGGCTACGCCGGCAAATGGAGCGGTAACAAATTTGTACCGCTTGAAGCTGGTGACACCGTTGATGTGGTGGCAGGTATCCTGATCCGCCCTTATCCGACGCAGTCACAGGCTGATATTGCTTATCTTGGCGTTCAGGCAGGTGTAACCGGTGACCGCCTGGCGCGTGGCTATATCTGCGTCAGCGTTCCTCAGGCGCAGGCAACCGCGGCAGTAAAAGGCGCGAAGGTTTACGTGCGCGTTGCGGGTGCAACCTCCGCCAGTCCTTTGGGTTCGTTTGTTCTGACGCCTGATGCAACTGCAGATAACACGCCGGAACTCACCCTTGCGAAAGTCATGGGGCCGGGAGATGGCATCGCTGGCGCTGGTTTGGGTCACATTGAAATTGCTTACAACATTTAAGGAACACTGAATGTTTACTATTGATAGAGCCACCATTGATGCGGCTGGCGCGTTCCTCGTTGGTGAGCTGGAACGTCTTGACCAGACGCTGAACCTGCCACTTGTTTCCTATAAGTGGTCCCGCGATATGCCACTGCGAAGTGATGTATCCATCGCTGACGAAATTTCGTCATTCACAAATACCGACCTTGCGGCAGCAGGTGGGGTGAATCCGAACGGTAAAAACTGGATCGGAAAAAACTCTACTGCCATAGCAACTACCAACCTTCTGATTGAGAAAACGCCGCAACCCCTCACTCTTTGGGGGATGGAGCTCGGTTGGACGCTGCCAGAGCTTGCCTCTGCCCAGCAGCTTGGGCGCCCAGTAGATGCCCAGAAATACGACGCCATGCAACTTAAATGGAACATGGATATCGATGAGCAGGTTTATATCGGCGATACCGATCTTGGCATCACCGGTCTTCTGAATCTGGCTCAAGTTGTGCCTGTTGCTGCGGCAGCCGCATGGACGGCGACAACCGACCCCGATGTCATCGTGCAGGACATCAATCTGTTGCTGACTTCTGCCTGGTTATCTTCTGGTTATGCAATGTGCCCGCGTAAGGTAGGCATGGCGCCTGAGCTGTTTGGCCTGCTGTCCAGCAAAAAAGTGTCCTCCGCGGGGAATATCTCTGTTCTGGAATACGTGAAGATTAACTGTATCGCGTTCCAGGAAAACGGCGAACCGCTGGAAATCGTCTCCATGAAATGGGCCAGTAAACGCGGCTCTGCTGGTGCACATCGCGTCGTGGCCTACACGCAGGATGAGAAATACATCCGCTTCCCGCTGGTGCCGCTGCTGAATACTCCGCTGGAATATCGCGGTATTTATCAGTTGACCACCTATTACGGGCGTCTTGGTCAGATCGAAGCGCCATACGGCAACACCATTGCATACCTGGACGTTCCGGTATCCTGATAAATTCGCGGGGGAAACCCCGCCATTCATGGAAAACACTATGAAATATCTCGTATCTTCCTCGGCGGTACTGCGGTTTGCTGACGGCTCTCAGGTTGAGTTGACGCCTGGCATCTACAGCTTTGATAAAAACATTTCGGATCACTGGGCTTTTGGAGCTCACGCAAAAGCTGTCGATGATTCTGAGCTGGAAAGGCTGAATTCTGACGCTGATCTAACCCAGAAAGTTAGTGTGCTGGAAGGCGAAATCACCGACCTGAAAGCGCAGGTGGTGACCAAAGACGGCGAAATCACCGACCTGAAAGCGCAGGTGGTCCTGCTCACCAATGCACAGGCCAGTGCACAGCCGGAAGAGGCCAAAGCCGAAGAGGCGCAACCTGATGCAGAACAGGAGACTGGCAATGCCAAAAAACAGTCTTCTTCCAACAAGTGATCAGTTCCGCACTGACTTCCCCGAGTTCGCTGACAAAACCCGCTACACGGATGTATCAGTAAATTTTTACCTCACCCAGGCTGATAATCTTCTAAATCAGGACATTTTCGGTTCGCAGTTCGTTTATCTTGTGGAGTTATTTACCGCACATTACACCGAATTGCGCGGACGTGCGTTGGCTGGCGCAGCTTTGGGGGGCGTTAATTCTGGCGGTGGAGGCGTCCTGAGCTCCAAATCTGTGGACAAAGTCAGCGCCAGTTACGACGTGTCGGGGATTATCGATCCCGACGCCGGATTCTGGAATAACACCGGGTACGGACGTGAGTTTTACTGGTGGTGGGAGATGGCCGGCGCTGGCGGGAGGCAACTGCTATGAAATCAGGGCTGACGGTCAGGGTCGATAATGCGGCTTCCATTCTGGAATCGCTAAAAAAACTCAGCGGAATGGATGTGCTGGTCGGGATACCTGCTGATAAAGCGGAGCGTGAAGACGGTGCAAAGCTGAATAACGCCGAGATCGGATACCTCCAGTCCACTGGTGCCACCATTCAACTCGACGGCGTTACCGTGACCCTCCCGCCACGCCCTTTTTTGGATATGGGGATTGAGAACACCAAGCCGCGCACGATTGAATACCTTAAAGCTGCCGCAATTGCAGCGCTTGAAGGGAATTCAGAATCAGCAATGAAAGAGCTTGAACGCGCGGGAATTGTCGCCAGCGACGGCGCAAAAGCAGTTATTTCCTCAGGTGATCAACTGCATCCCTTGTCAGAAAAAACCAAAGAAAAACGCCGTGAGCAGGGTATTCCTGGCGATAAGCCTCTCTATGCGCATGGCTACCTTCTGCGCTCGATCACGCACGTAGTAAGGAGCAAATAATGCCGCTTCTTGATGTTTCAGAAGTGTTGATGGATCCGGATTTTGCCGACTTTTCTCTGGTATGTCATCGACAGAATCAGGTGACGGATGATGACAATTTCCCAGTAAATACTACCGAGGAGATCCCATTCTCCGGCGTAGTTACCATCGACCGCGCACTCGAGGCAAAGCGAATGGCCGCCGGGCAAAACATCAACGGGGCCATTCTCATCATCACGCAGTTCCGGCTTACGCAAGGCAGCAAAAGCGTTAACGATGGTCCTAATCTTGATGCAGATCTGGTTATTTACAGCGGAAATCTATACCGGGTGACGTTTGTCGATCCCTACACACGTTATGGCGCTGGATTCGTTCAGGCACACTGTGAACTCATGGGGCAGGAGGGTGGTTAAGTGAGCAACGATAGCACCTCACCCGGATATCTAACGCCGATTGGTGACGCACCGACCTACGATCAGGAACTCGAACGCGAAATCAGTCGCTGGATACGCGGGCTGACCGGACTTGATAAAAATCTGGTTTATCCGCGCTGGACTGACCCGCAAATCCAGATACCGAAGAACGGCACCACCTGGTGCGCCTTCGGCGTTACAACCGTGCCCGAAGATGCTAATCCAGCCTATGTCCAGTCAGATGAAAGTGCCGAACAGTGGTCGCATGAAACCGTCGATATTCTGACGTGTTTTTACGGTCCTCTGGGTATGGCGACTGCCACCCAGTTCAGGGATGGACTTTTCGTTTCTCAAAATAATGATGAGTTGAAAAGAGTGGGTCTGACATTTAAGCAGTGTGGCCGGGTTCTGAGTCTTCCTGAACTCATTAATAACCAGTGGGTTCGTCGATATGACCTGACCGTTCAGTTGCGCAGGAAAGTCACCCGCACCTACGGCATCAAAACCTTCCTTTCGACCCAAGTACAATTTTTCGGAGACTAACCTATGCCTAACGGCTTATCTGTATCACGCGTTGTACGCGTGCAGGTTTCGCTCGCGCTGAGAGCCGCGCAGGGACGAGACTTTGGGGCGTTGCTGATCCTTGGCCCGTCTGACGTCATTCTTGCGCCGGAGGTGATGCGCCTCTACAACGATATCGAAAGCGTGGGCACAGACTTTGGCACTGCCGCTGAGGAATATAAGGCTGCATTACTATATTTCCAACAGTCTCCGCAACCGCTGGACCTGTATATCGGCAAAATGGAACGCCAGACGACGGCCGCGACAGCAGGGAAATTAACGGGCGCTGTACTGACTTCAACCGAACAGACCCTGGCTAACTTTACCGCCGTGAGTGATGGTGCGATCAAAATCTCGGTGGACGGAACCGTTAAAACAATCACCGCCATTGACCTCTCTGCGGTGACCAATTTAGCGGGCGTTGCTACAGTACTGCAGGCCAAACTTACCGGAACGGTGGTTGCGTGGGTGGCTGGATCAAATCAGTTTACGGTGACCTCAGCGACTACTGGCGCAACGTCCAAAATCGGCATTCCGACAGCGGCCGGTACTGGCACCGATATAGCGTCATTGCTTGGCATCGATGCTGCACATAATCCGACTGTAGTAGACGGCCTGGCAGCATCCTCCTCACCGTTGCCATCAGTGAACACTGCTCTGAATTACTCAGCAGACTGGTATGGACTGCTAATTTCAGACCCAGCCATGACGGACCAGGACCATCTCGACGTCTCTTCGCTAATTGGTGCGGCCAGCGACTCACGGATTTACGGTATCACTACAAACGCGGCAGCTGTCCTCGACGCAACGAGCACTACCGACATCGCCAGCAAAGTTAAAGCAGCAGGCTATGGGCGCTCATTCGTCCAGTACAGTCAGGTCAACTATGCAGCGGCATCAGCGTTCGGTCGGGCGTTTACCGTGAACTTCCTCGGAAATAACACCACCATCACGCTGAAGTTTAAGCAGGAGCCAGGCATCACCGCCGAGACGGTTACCGCGCAGCAGGCTGATACCCTGCAAGCCAAAAACTGCAACGTTTTCGTCCGCTATGCCAATGACACCGCGATCATTCAGGAAGGTGTTATGGCGAATGGTGACTTCTTTGATGAACGCCACGGACTCGATTGGTTGCAGAATTATGTGCAGAACAATCTCTGGAACCTGCTTTACACATCGACCACTAAAATCCCACAAACAGAAGCCGGGGTGACACGCTTGCTGACCAATGTTGAACAGTCAATGGACCAGTCTGTGACAAATGGACTCGTTGCGCCTGGTCTCTGGAATGGTGGTTCAATCGGACAACTTAGCCCCGGCGACACACTAACAAAAGGCTATTACGTTTATGCTGCGCCACTCTCCACTCAGGCACAGGCGGATCGTGAAGCCCGTAAGGCACCGGTCATTCAGGTTGCCTGCAAGCTTGCTGGCGCTGTTCATTTTGCTGATGTTTTAATCGACGTCGTTCGATAAGGATAAAAAATGCCTACTTATTCCTTTATGGATGTTTCGGCATCCATGACTGGCCCGACCGGCATTATTGATCTGGGCTATGGTGCCGCCAATGCCGAGGAAGGGATCACCGTTGCAATGGCCGAAGCGAAGAACACCATGACGGTGGGCGCTGATGGCGAAGTCATGCACAGCCTTCATGCGGGTAAAGCAGGTACTGTTACCGTGACCCTGCTCAAAACGTCGCCGGTGAATAAAAAGCTGTCTTTGGCGTACAACGCGCAAAGCCAGTCGTCTGCACTGTGGGGTAACAACGTATTTGTTGTCCGCAACTCCGCATCCGGTGACTTGGTCACCATCCGTTCCTCAGCCTTCCAGAAACAACCCGATTTCGCTAACGCCAAAGATGGCGGCACGGTGGCGTGGGTGTTTGACGGCGGCAAAGTGGATGAACTGTTAGGGGAGTTTTAATCGATGGAATTCGATATCAAAGGCAATACGTATCAAATCCGCAAACTGAGCGTGTTCGACCAGTTTAAAGTGTCCCGCAAACTGCTGCCGGTGCTGTCCGGCATGCTCTCTGACTTCCAGGGCATTAAGGCGCTGGTGGCAAAAAAGGACGCTGCCAGCATCATGGAAAAGGTGCTGCCGAAGATTGCACAGTCACTTTCAGACCTGAGTGAAGACGACGCCAACGCGGTGATCTTCCCCTGTCTGACGGTAACCTACCGTAAGCACGCGAAGGGATGGGTACCGGTATTTCAGGACGGCGTGCTCGCGTTCGACGATATGGACATGCTGGAAATGCTGCAAATCGTCGGTCGCGTGGTAGGCGACTCGCTGGGAAATTTTTTGCGAGAACTCCCTACAGCGCCGACGGACAAACCTCCGGAGACATAACGCTTAACTCATTACCGGATAATCTGGATTTCATCATGCGCCCGGCCAAGGCCTTTCAGCTTGACATGAAAGACCTGAAGTCGGGCGCTGTTGATCTGTGCGACATCGCGCTGATGAATGATTACCTGCAGATGGAAAACGATAACGAAGCGCGCATAGCAAAGTGGAGAGCTGATAACGATGGACGCTGAAACTATTAAGGATTTCCTCGTCAGTCTCGGTTTTGCTGTTGATGATGCTGGCGCTAAAAAGTTCGACGCTGTGATCGCTGGCGTGACAGCCAACGTGTTCAAAATGGCGGTCGCTGTTGAAGGCGCCGCGCTGACGGTGACAGCCTTTACGGCGAAAATTGCCAGCGGGTTAGATAACCTTTATTGGGCATCACAGCGCACTGGCGCCAGCGTGGCGGGCATTAAGGCGCTGGGCTATGCCGCATCACAAACCGGTTCAGATGCGGCATCTGCGCAGGGTTCACTGGAAAGCCTGTCCCGGTTCATGCGTAACAATCCGGGCGCTGAAAGCTTCCTTAACCGGCTTGGTGTACAGACGCGAGACGCCAAAGGCAATTTGAAGGACATGGCGTCCGTGTTCTCGGGCGTCGGCGATAAGCTAAAGAGCATGCCGTATTACCGGGCAAATCAGTATGCCCAGATGCTGGGTATCGACGAAAACACGCTGATGGCAATGCGCCGAGGCATGACTGGCTTTACCGCTGAATACTCGGCGATGGCGAAAACCATCGGGTATAACGCTGACCAGGCCGCTGTGGGTTCTAACCGTTTCATGACCTCGCTGCGTGATTTTAGCGCAATGGCAGGCATGGCGCGGGATAAAATCGGCTCTAATCTCGCCAACGGATTGGCGGGTTCTATCGATAACCTGCGAAAACAAATCCTCGATAATTTCCCGAAAATTGAAGATACCATCACGCGGGGCGTGAAAGGGTTGCTCTGGCTCTCTGATGTGATCGGGCGCGTCGTGTTCAGGCTGATTCAGGCCGCAGGTGATATTCGGGAGTGGTGGAATCATCTCGATAAGGGGACTCAGCAACTTATTGAGATATTCGGCGCGTTGATTGTTGCCTGGCGACTTCTCAATAGAGCTTTTGTTATGTCGCCTATCGGTCTCATCACAGCGTTAGGGTTGGCAATTATCGGTTTGTATGATGATTACCGCACATGGAAAGAGGGCGGGAAAAGCCTGATTGACTGGGGTAAGTGGAAGCCCGATATAGACTCTGCACTGGATGGTATTGATAAATTATGGACTGGCGTTAATCGTCTGAAGAATGAAATCCTTGACCTCTTCGGCATAGACCCCAAAACGTGGTCCATCAAATTTGAGTTTGGCAGCCTCACTAAACAGTTTGGCGAACTCAGCAAAATGCTTAACACCATCAGCGCATTGCTTAACGCCATCAATGAAGGTCGGTGGTCTGACGCAGCAAGTCTCGCCAAGCAGTTGATGACCCAAGGCGGCGATCAGCCCGATGCACTTCCCGGCGTTACTGCGATAGCGACTCAAAACAGAAACTGGTTGTTGGATAAGTATTTTAAAGCGAACGATGCTGTTAACCGTTTCTTTACCCTGCACGCAGGAAATGAGGGGTTACTTCCTTCCGGAGGGTTAGCGAGCGGTTTCAAGCCGCCACAGGCGACTGCTGCAGGTTCGGCTTTACTAGGATGGCTAAGTCCGACTCTGGATAAACTGGAGGCGCTTTACCATCTGCCTGAGGGGTTATTGAAAAGCGTTGCTATCACTGAATCTGCTGGTAACCCAAATGCAGTATCGGGTGCTGGCGCACAGGGACTGTTCCAACTTATGCCCGGTACGGCCAAAGATTTAGGGCTGCGGGGTAATGATGCCTTTGATCCGGTCAAATCCGCACAGGCGGCCGCCAAATACCTCAGCCAGTTAATGAAGATGAACGGCGGTGATCTGGAGAAAACGCTGGCCTCATACAACTGGGGTGTTGGCAACGTCCAGAAGCATGGTATGGCGCTGATGCCACAGGAAACACGTAACTACGTGCCGAAGGTGCTCAGCAATATGCCGGGGAACACGCTTAATCAGGAAACTCATATCACAGTTTATGGTTCAAGCGACCCGCGCGCTACAGCTGGTGAAGTAGAAAAACGTCAGTCGGTTGTTAACTCAAGAGCAACACAGCAAATGAATAAGGGGCCAAACTGATGGATATTTTATCCGTACTCCTTCATCAGCGATCCCGGAGCATTGGACTGATTATTCCCGACGTGGTGGTTTCCGAAAAACATTCGGATGCCCTGGAAATCACCGAACATCCAGTAGAGGTCCCGACCAATACCGGTGATGACTCTTCGGGCGCGGGATATATTGCTGACCACGCATACCGGCGACCGGCAGAAGTGACGATGGAAGTTGGTTTTTCTGGCGGGGGCTCCTTGCTGGATTTTCTCGACACATCGGCCGCAGGTATCTCGCTGGGTTTGAGTCCGAGGGAGGTTTATCAAAACCTGATTGACCTGCAGCGCCTTCGCCAGCCTTTCGACGTGGTAACGGGAAAAAGACAGTACAAAAATATGCTGATCCACACCCTTGATGTGACCACTGACAAGACAAGCGAGAACGTGCTTATGGCAACTCTAACGCTTCGGGAAGTAATCACCACTCAGACGGCTTCGGTTAGCGTCACAGATAAAAAGAATATGACGCAGGGGGTAAACACATCGGCTGTAGCCAACACGGGCGTGAAAACACCCAAGGCTGTCGACCAGTCAATTCTTTCTAAAATAGTCACGGCGGGAACAGGTTGGTTCAAATGATCATCACCGAATTACCTCTGTCTGCTGACAACCAAACGTTCAGCACAACGATAAATGGCCTATCGCTAAAGATGAGATTGATCTGGCGCGAAGGCATGGGATGGGTGTTGGATTTACTCGACAGTAGCGATGCTGCAATTATTGCGGGCATCCCACTGGTTACAGGTACTGATCTGCTCGCGCAGTACCAACATCTCGGACTCGGTTTTGGTTTAACCGTTGTCTGCGATGATCCCATGCAGGAATACCCCACTCAAACCGGTCTCGGCACCGACAGTCACCTTTACGTTAAAACGGAGTAAGCATGAGCAAAAATTGGATGCGGCACTTCGAGTTACAGCTGCTGGACGATGAAGGCAATGGTATTACGCTCACCGACCTTAAAGTGTCGTTTGATATTGAGAAAATGCCCAACACAATCTTCAACGGTTTTGTAGGCAACTTTAAGGTGTATAACCTTTCGCCGACGACGCAGAACCGAATTATGGGCAAAGAGTTTACCCGTATCCGGGTGATTGCCGGTTATAACGGTGATCAGGATGTTATGGGTAATTATCCAGATAAAAATGTTGGCCTTATTTTTAACGGTGACATTCGATTTTCGATAGCCGGGAAAGAAAATATCACCGATTCGTGGTTACTTCTCCAGTGTATCGATAGTTGGGAGGGGCATCTCAACGCGAGCGTTAAAACGACGGTTGCCGCCGGCTGGAAGTATTCAGATTTATTCGCTCTCGGCATGAAATCTTTCGATCCCTACGACATCAAAACGGGTAGTGTCGGCGAAATGCCCGAAACAGTATTCCCGCGTGGCCGCGTCATTTTCAAATCAACCAGCGTATTGATGAATGACATTTCGCAGCAATGCGGTGCCAATTGGTGGTATGAGAACAACCAGGTGAATATGGTTTCTCAGTCGAAGTATATTCAGGAGGCTGTGGTGTTGAACGCCAATACCGGCCTCATCGGCATGCCTCAGCAGACGATGGGCGCTGGCGTAAACGTTCGCTGCCTGATAAATCCAAATATTAAGCTTGGCGGCCTGATCCGCCTAGACCAGCATTCCGTCTATCGCGCCTCTCTTTCTAATGAGCAGATTGCAGGTACTCAAGGGACTGGCGGTCGGTTGGGCGAAATGGAAACGGAGGGTAATCTCTACGTTGGCGGAATTGTCGGACAGCAACCGGCATCGATTAATACTGACGGTGATTACATCGTAGGCAGCATCAACTATACTGGGGACACTCGCGGGCAGGCGTGGTATATGGACCTGCTGTGTCTCGCTAAAGGAAGTGCTGATCTACAATCTAATAGCACAATCAATAAGGTGTATTGAGATGAATTTTTTAAAGTTAGCGCCGATCCTATTCGCCTCTTTATTTGCTTCTACGGTTTACGCTGACTCTCAATGTGGACCCTTCCACTTAGGGACCAGCAAATCAGATGATGGTTGGTCCAGAATTAACGGCCAAAAGCCAGAAACCCAAAAGCTGACCTTCCTTAAACAGAAGGATGATTATAACAACGTCATGATGCAGTGGATGCTGCCTGACCCGAAGGTTGGCCGCTGGCTTGGGATGGATTACGTAAAGCGCAACAACAAAGCCATCCTCAACGTTGAAGTTGTCCGCACCAACATGGATCAGCCGCGCCAGTTCTGGACATATGACTGTGTGAAAGTGAAGTAAAAACACCCATATTCAAAGAAGAAACCCGCCGAGTGCGGGTTTTTTATTGCCTGGAGTAAAGTATGCCAGTTCCTCTTAATTCCCAGCTCGGAAGTGAGCAACACCTGGATACCGCTTTAGCTAAAACAATAATGAGCAACCTGCGGGTTTCTATGCCGGGCATCATCCAGTCATTCGACCCGGAGACCGTGACCTGTGTCATTCAGCCAGCCATCAAGGGCTCGGAGACCGACGAGGCGGGGAATCCCGTGTCGCTCAATTTGCCGCTTCTTGTTGATGTACCGGTTGTATTTCCTCGCGGCGGTGGCGTCACTTTGACGTTTCCTGTCAAAGCTGGGGATGAGTGCCTGGTGATTATCTCCGATTGCTGCATTGATTTTTGGTGGCAAAGCGGCGGCGTGCAGGAGCCGGTAGACACCCGTCGGCACGATTTGTCGGACGCTTTCGCCATTGTAGGCCCACAGTCACAGGCGCAGAAAATTAGCGGGATCAGCACCAATTCCGCGCAGCTGCGTACCGATGATGGTGCCGCGTTCATCGAGGTAGCCGCAGGCCATGACATTACCGTGAATACCCCCGGCAAGCTGACCGCCAGTGCGCAGGGCGGCACCGAAATTACATCTCCAACAATCGTGTTGAATGGTGCTGTGACGATTAACGGCTCGCTGAGCCAGGGCATGGGGCCGGGCGGCGGCAACGCTACAATGATGGGGCCGATCACGGTTACGAACGACGTTACCGCTGGCGGTAAGAGCCTGCAGAATCATGTTCACAGCGGTGTACAGACTGGCAGCGGTCAGACGGGGAAACCGGTATGAGATATCGACGAGAAGACGCTGATGGTGATTACACGTTCGGGCAGGGTGATAACACTTTTCTGATTAACTCACCGGAGGCGGTGGCGCAGGCGGTCAAAACGCGCTTCCTGCTCTGGCGCGGGCAATGGTTTCTCGATACGACGGCCGGCACGCCTTATATCCAGTCCGTACTCGGCAAGCAAAGCCCTGACGTTTACAACCTGGCTGTCCGCCAGCATATCCTGCAGACGCAGGGTGTCAGCTCAATTATCTCCTTTAATACGGCCGTTGACAGCAGAACGCGGCGCGTTTCGTTTACGGCGACCATAGACACCATCTACGGGAAGACGACCTTCACAAGCGAGGCATGATGCTCAATCTCGACACGCTGGGGCTCTCCGCTACGGTGACCGCCTCCGGGATCAGTGCGCCCGATTATCAGACAATCCTCTCGACTGTGACCGGATATTTTCAACAGATTTACGGTACCGACGCCTATCTGGAGCCTGACGGAAAAGACGGACAGATGATCGCCCTGTACGCGCTGGCAATCCACGATGCCAACAATACGGCCATAGCCGTCTATAACTCATTCTCACCAGCTACTGGGCTCGGTAACGGGCTTGCCAGCAACGTAAAAATCAACGGCATTGCCCGCGACCCGGCAAATAACTCAACGGTTGACCTGCTGATAACTGGCACCATCGGTCTGGAAATAGTCAACGGCTCCGCTAAGGACGCAAACAATATTATTTGGACGCTGCCAGCATCGGTGGTGATCGGTACCGGGGGGGCAGTTATGGTGACCGCGACCTGTGCGACCGCTGGCGCTGTTGCCGCGCTGGCCGGAACGATTACAGGTATCAACACGCCAACGCGCGGTTGGGTGTCTGTCACGAACCCCAATGCGGCAACCGTTGGCTCTGCTGCTGAAACTGACGCGGCGCTGCGCATCCGTCAGGCGCAAAGCGTGGCGCTGGCGTCAGTGACACCGTTCGATGCTCTGGATGGTGCGATTGCCAATATTTCAGGGGTGACGCGCCATAAGCTCTACGAGAATGATACAGGTTCGGTAGACGCCAACGGCCTGCCAGCGCATTCAATTACAGCAGTGATTGACGGCGGTGACGCGACAGAAATTGCGACAACGATACAACTGAAAAAAGGGCAGGGTGTTACTCCGAATGGCACCACGCACATCACCGTGGCAGATAAATACGGGAATCCTCACGTAATTGGCTTTAACCGTCCGGTTCCGGTGCCAGTTTATATCGCAATTTCACTTCAGGCCTTTACGGGTTACACCACTCAGATCGGAGAAGATATTAAAACGGCCATTGCTGCATATATTAATGCGCTGACCATCGGCGATGACGTTCTTTTAAGTCGGATTTATTCACCTGCAAACCTCGGCGTAGTGAGCGGCGGTGAAAGTCGATATTACGATATCACCAGTTTGCAGATTGGAAAAAGCGCCGGGGTGGTTGCAGCCGCGAATATCACTATCGGTTACAGCGAATCGGCAACCTGCGATGTGAATAACATCAACATTACGGTGACGGCATGAGTAAATACACAGACCTCATTACCAATTACCACAGTCAGAAGCCGCTTTTTGTTAACCATGTTGACCTTATAACGCGTCCATTAACGGATACAGCTAATGCGATGACGGCATTCATTACTGAGTTTGATATTGATGAGGCTATCGGTGTGCAGCTGGATATTCTTGGTAAA